>NZ_KB291188.1:42829-53742 GCF_000318255.2 Capnocytophaga sp. oral taxon 380 str. F0488 | reverse complement strand
TCATTGGTAGGTAGTATTAAAATTAAACTACCTATAATCTTCTAATGAAACAAGGACTAAAAATAAGGTTAGTCCCTATTTTAGTCCCTGCTATAGTATAAAGCATTGATTTTCAATGTTGTTTGCGGAGAGAGAGGGATTCGAACCCCCGGAGGTGTTACCCTCAACGGTTTTCAAGACCGCCGCATTCAACCGCTCTGCCATCTCTCCAAGTGCACAATCACAATTGTTTTCTCAATTATGCGGGTGCAAAGGTACAACTATTTTTATTATCTGCAAATTTTAAAGGCAAAAAATTAGATATTTTTTTTATCCTTTCTATAATTTATTGTTTTACAGATATGAACTATATTGCCTTTGTAAAAAACTAATTGTTCATCGTTGCCAAAAACTCTTCGTTATTGCGCGTTAGCTTAATTTGCTTTTCCATAAATTCCATCGCCTCTATCGGGTTCATTTCTGCCAAATACTTGCGCAATACCCAAGTGCGATTAAGCGTGTTTTCATCAAGCAACAAGTCATCTCTACGAGTAGACGAAGCTATTAAGTCAATAGCTGGGAAAATACGGCGGTTCGAGATACGTCTATCCAATTGTAACTCCATATTACCCGTTCCTTTAAATTCCTCAAAAATTACCTCGTCCATCTTTGAACCTGTCTCAGTAAGAGCCGTAGCGATGATAGAAAGAGAGCCGCCGTTTTCAATATTACGTGCTGCTCCGAAAAAGCGTTTAGGTTTGTGTAAAGCGTTAGCATCTACCCCACCAGTAAGCACTTTTCCCGAAGCTGGTTGCACTGTGTTATAAGCGCGAGCCAAACGGGTGATAGAATCCAACAATATAACCACATCGTGACCACATTCTACCAATCGTTTTGCTTTTTCAAGTACAATATTAGCTATTTTCACGTGTTCGGCAGCTTCCTTATCAAAAGTCGAAGAGATAATCTCTCCTCGCACACTGCGTTGCATATCAGTTACCTCCTCAGGTCGCTCATCAATCAAGAGTACCATTAGGTACACTTCGGGGTGATTTTTGCTAATGGCATTCGCAATATCTTTTAAAAGCATTGTTTTACCCGTCTTAGGTTGTGCCACTATCATACCGCGTTGTCCTTTCCCAATAGGAGCAAAAAGGTCTATCAAGCGAGTAGAAACAGTAGAGCCTTTGCCTGCCAACTCAAATTTTACATCAGGGAAAAGAGGCGTAAGGTGTTCAAATAGTACTCGGTCGCGCACCACTTGGGGGTCAAGTCCGTTTATCTTTATAACTTTTAGTAGCGGATAATACTTTTCGCCATCTTTAGGCGGACGCACTTCTCCATATACAGTATCTCCTGTTTGCAAGCCAAAAAGTCGGATTTGTGAAGAAGATACGTAAATATCATCAGGTGAAGCCAAATAGTTATAGTCCGAAGAACGCAAGAAACCATAACCGTCAGAAGTAATTTCTAAAACCCCCTCACAGTCTACCACGCTGTCAAATTCAAAATCGGGGGCGCGATAACGGTTTTTCTTTTCTTTATCAAAATTCTCATTATTAACAATAGTATTACCATTGTTCACATTTTGATTGTAATTACCATTATTGCCATTGCCATTTTGTACAGGGGAACTGTAGTTTTTTGTTGGAGTAGCATTATTCTGATGATTGTTAGAAACCACAGAAGTAGTGTTTTTCTTCTGATACGTTTTAGATTCATCTGCCGAAGAAGCCTTTTTAACGGTTGGTGTTTTTGAAGTCTTTTCTTGTTTAGAACTGCCTACTTTTTGAGGTACTTCTATTTTCTTTTTACGACTGTTTTTTTTGGGTTCAGTTGTGTTCTCAGTTGTAATAATAGGAGAATTGTCTTTTTGAACTTCTTCTTTTTTGTTGGGGAGTTCTTTTTTTTGATTTTTTAGAATTAGGTCTATGAGTTCAGGCTTATTTACATACCGAAATTTAGGTATATCCAAATGTTTTGCTATTTCCTGTAACTCAGTTAGCTTTTTAGATTTTAACTCTACAATGTTAAGCATTTTAAATAGTTATTATTAAAGTAAGTGATTTTTTTCAGTAGTCAAGATAAGTGAAATTCCTCTTTTTATATAGTTAAGATGGGATATTATTGAAAGTATTTTTTAATCAGAGGTACTGAAATCGGGCGCAAAGATATAAAACATTTAGCAATTAGCAAATTATTTTCTTTTTTTTATTGCCCCGCCAATTCCATTATCAAGTGCATTTTTTTTATTAGCTTCTGATAGAATAAACCTTTTTGCTTTTCAAAATCTAATACTTTTCTTGCTCTATACAAGTTCCCATCGCTACATTACCTTTGTCATTCGTCACCCGTCATTCGTCATTCCTTCCTTTTTCTTTCGTTTTAACATTTTCTACTACACACTCTTAATCATTCATTCCCAACTACTTAAATCCCCTTTCTATACCAATCTTCCAAGATTCGCGTATAAGCTTCCTATAAGCTTTCTATAAGCTAATCCCATCTTAAAAGCACTTTCACACCTGCTACGATACCCTTCGTTTCCTTCCGAAAAGCCCCAATATGCCACTTTTGTAGTACACACTTTGTTAAAGTTTTTTTATTGCCTCAGGTATTTCGGCATTATTGGCATTATTGGCATTTCTGGTATGAATCAATTATTTTGTAGTATCAAAAAAAGAATGTATTTTTGCCTCATAAAGAAGTAACTATGAAAGAACGTAACCCTCTTATCGATGTGCTCAAAGGTTTTGCTATCATCTTGGTAGTGATAGGGCACGCTTCGCAATGGTTTTTGGGTGATGACCGCACCAACCCCTTGTATGTAACCATTTACGCTTTCCATATGCCCCTTTTTATGTTTCTTTCAGGCTATGTAAACTTCAATATTCGTGGCGAACTGAACCTCAGCAAACGCTTTCAGGTGTTGGTGATTCCTTTCTTTGTTTGGTTTTTAATTTCCGCCACCTATCACGGTTATATCCTCGATATAGAAAAAGTATGGGAACATCTTTGCGTGCTTATTTATAAACCCACACAAGGAATGTGGTTCTTGTGGTTGCTATTTTGGGAGTGTGCCTTGCTCTATCTGGCTTTGAAGATTAATAAACATCGTGAAATATGGGTGATGATAGGTCTCTGGAGTATTCTCATCTTCTTGCACCGAGTTACAGGAGCACAACCTATCTTTTATGGATTGCCCGAATTGTGTTGGTATTTCATCTATTTTTCATTGGGTTACGCCACACACAAGTACAAACCTCAAGCGCTGAAAGTTCTGCGCCCTATGGGTTGGGTGAGCGTTATTGCCTTTCCGCTCCTATTGCTCTTCCCTGTCGATAAAACTCATTACATACTCCACTCTCTCCGTTTGTATGCTTTGGCACTTACGGGTATCGCTGCTTCTTATGTTTTATGGGAATGGTGCTGCCGTTCAGAAAATAAGGCAACACAATGTTTGAAGTATTTAGGAGGCATTTCTTTAGAAATATATGTCACCCACTATTATATGCGCTTCTTAGTAGTTTACATCAAAGAATATATAAGTGATAATTTCTATTTGAACGTAGCTATATTTACCGTTTTAGCCATCATCGCTTGCGATATAATACAACGATTGGTACAGCGCGTAAAATGGCTAAGAAGAATACTCTACGGCAGATTTTAGATAGGTGAAAAACTCTTAACTTTTCACTTCTCCATTTCTTTTTCTGCCTTGCGAGCTTCTTCTATATAGTTTTTGAACTCTTTGCCGTATTTAGAATTGGCAACCTCTTTATTGAGTTTTCCATAAATAGAATCTAAGTATTTTACGCGAGTATTGGGGGCATCAACCAATACCACATAAGGGGTGATATACGAATCGGGGTGCGTGAGGGCATAGTTCAGCACAAAGAGGTGACGACGGAAGTTATTTTTCTCCGATGCTGCATTCAGCGAGTCGGCTAAGGTAGTATTACCCGCCTTAAAAGCATTCACTTGCTGTTCGAGGAGTTCAGCATTGCGCATTCCGAACTGTCGCATAGTGTGGGCATACTCTCCATAATCCTTTTGCGATTGTGAACCACTGATATTGGCTTTCACTTCAAACATATCATAAGAACTGTTGATAGTAATCAGCTTAGGTTCACCAAAGAACATTAGGCGGTCACCGAGGTCGGTACCTGCTTGTTTTTTCAAATCGAGGTAAATAAAAAACACTTCAGGACTCTCTAAATGTCGCTTGAAGGTAAACTTACCATTGCCATTGGCTACTACCGAATCGATATTGGTGAGCTTATCGTTTACGAATTGTTGTAGGTAGATAGTACCTACTTTCAATCCGTCGATATTTCCTTCCACAATCATTGTGTTTTTGTCGTCCTTCTTACAAGCTACTATCATTAATAGTGCTGAGACTGCCATTAATATTCTTTTCATTATTGTTTAGTTTTTAGTTATTAAAAAGAGAGACAATTTTGCCAAAGTTTATATGATTGTCATCATTGTCATTGCTTTGTTCTGTGTTTCTTCGTATTCTTTTTCAGGAATAGAGTCTTTGGTAATACCTCCTCCCACATACAAATAGGCTTCGTTATCAGTGATTTGCATACAACGCAAATTCACATAGAATGCTTGGTTATTGTTGGACACCCAGCCACAATAGCCTGTGTAATATTGCCTTTTATAAAGTTCGTTTTCTATAATAAAGGTGCGAGCTTCCTCAGTAGGATAACCACAGACGGCTGGTGTAGGGTGCAGACGTTTTATTAACTCATATACTTTATCAGGAGCTATCTTCCCTTTTATTTTAGTACATAAATGCATCAGACTACCTGCTTGCACAGTTTGAACTGCTGAAACCTCAAGTTCATTAACATACTCTTGTAACTGCTGCACGATGGTATCAGTAACTATTTGCTGTTCTTCTTTTTCCTTAGTATGCCAATGTATCTCACCTTCTTTAAAAGGTTGTGTCCCTGCCAATGCCATTGTGCAAAAATCTTCGCCATTACTGCGGAAGAGCGTTTCGGGCGTAGCAGCCATCCAAGTTCCTACTTTTGGGTGATAAAACAAATAGCAAAATGCCGAAGGGTATCGTGTCACCATATTGGCAAAGCTCTTAAACGGATTTACCACTTCTTTGATAGTTATCTTGCGCGAAAGAACCACTTTCTCAAAATGACCTCTGTGTATCTCATCAATAGCTTTGGTTACTAAACCTATGTGCTTTTGTTTTTCGGCTTCGGTATCTTCTAAAATATCAATATTAGTATTTTCTACAATCGATTGTGTAGGCAAATGGCTTACGGTAACTTTGTTAGCAGTGATGATAACAGCAGGTTCGTTAGCATCGAAAGGAGCGAAAACAAATCCCTCTTGTTCTTCTTTATCAGTGTTAAAAAAATGAAGTGTATCATCTTCTTGTTGCAACAATATTACTGAAGTGTGATAAGGGGGCTTGTAGCACACAAAAGGTAAGTGTTCAGCATATTTGTGCTGTACTTGTTTTAAAAGTTCTTCAAATGAAATATAATCTTCAGTTTTAATCTTCATATAAATTAAATGCTTACCGTGCTACGGCTTATATCGTTTGTGAATCATAAAAAGCTTTAAAAGCACCATTTCGTGCCAATAGCTCATCTTTGGTACCTTGTTCTACTAATTTTCCTTTGTCGAGCATCAGTATTTTATCGGCGTATTTAGTGATAGACACACGATGACTCACTATAATTACGGTCTTGCCTTTTAAGGTATCGCGCAAATTAGTTAAAATCTTCTCTTCGGTATCAGTATCTACGGCTGATAAACAATCGTCTAACAAATAAATTTCGGCTTCTTTGAGCAAGGCTCTTGCGATAGCTACTCGTTGGCGTTGCCCGCCACTGAGTGATACCCCGCGCTCTCCAAGCACCGAGTCGTATTGATGGGTGAACTCTGTAATATTGTTGTGTACCACTGCTTTTTGGCAGGCTTGTATTATCTGTTCTTCGGTAGCATTTTTATTGCCAAAGCGCAAATTGTTGCGAATAGTGTCCGAAAACAAAAAGTTCTCCTGTGGCACTACCGAAATAGCTCTTCGCAAGCTGTGTAGATTCAATTCTCTTACGGGTTTGCCTCCTATCAGTACTTCACCCTGATTAGCATCGTACATACGTACAATGAGATCTAACAGTGTAGTCTTACCACTACCGGTTTTGCCTATAACGGCTACTGTTTGTCCTGCTTCTATATGGAAAGATACGTCTTTAAGAGCTTCTATCCCCGTATCTTCATAACGGAAAGATACTTTATCAAATGTAATATCTCCTTTAATAGGCGTAAGCTCTCCTACCTGATTGCGTATCTGAGATACTTCGGAAAGAAACTCGTTGATGCGCTTTTGCGAGGCTTCCGCTTGCTGTACAATAGAACTTACCCATCCCACCGTAGCCACAGGCCAAGTGAGCATCATCACGTAAATACTGAACTCTACAATTACTCCAATTGATTGTATTTCACCGGTGTAATAGAGCTTTCCCCCAATAAAGATTACAAAGATAAGGCTCAATCCTATCATCAGTATCATTGTAGGGATAAAGAAAGCCTGTATCTTAGCGAGCTTGATGTTTTTCTGACGACCATCTTCGGCGAGTACTGCTAATTGCGCATCGGTAGCCACCTCGTTATTATACGATTTTATCACCCCGATACCCGAGAAAGTTTCTTGTGAGAAAGTAGAAAGGTCGGATAGGTAGGCTTGTACCTTCATCGTTTCGATATTAATCTTTTTGCTCATTTTGTAGATAAGCAAAGAGAGAATAGGCAATGGGATAAGGGTGTAGATAGTAAGCTTGGGAGAGATGATAAACATTAGCGGAATTACGCAAGCAAAAAGTGTAATAGTTTGCACACTGTACATAATAGCAGGACCTGCGTACATACGTACTTTCGATACGTCCTCGCTGATACGGTTCATCAGGTCACCTACTCGGTTGCGTTTGTAGAAGCTAAGCGATAACTGTTCGTATTTTTTAAATATCTCGTTTTTCATATCGTATTCGATGTAACGAGATACATTGATGATAAGCTGACGCATAAAGAACATCAGCACCGCCGATATGATAGTTGTACCGATGATAATAAGCGCGTATTCTATAAGTAAGGAAGTCATTTGTGAGGCATCTTTGTTAGCCGATTTAGCAAAGTCCTCAATGGCTGCGATAGAGTTTTTTACATATCGCGGCATAAAGAGTGAAAACACTCGCGACACTATGGTAATAAGTATCCCAAGTAGTAAGTGGTATTTATATTTATAAAAATATTTACGTATATGTCTCAGATGTGCCATTGGCTTAAATTCTCAATCAGAGTGCAAAAGTAATAAATAATGAGCAAATAACAATAGAAACTCAACTATTAAAACTTCGGCAACTCCCAATGGTATTTTACCGATAGCAATCGCACAGCTATAACTACCATTATGGTAATGAATACTACTAAGTTGTGATTTACAAAGTTATCAATAAGGAAATAAACAGTACCTCCTGCTATGCAAGCCGTTGCATAAATCTCTTTGTGGAAGACAGCAGGTAGTTTGTTGGCTAATATATCCCGAATAACTCCTCCGAAGCTACCTGTCATCGTACCTAAGATAATAGCAATAGTAGGCGACAAGCCAAAACGCAATGCTTTTTCTATCCCGATAATAGTGAACACCCCCAGCCCTATAGTATCAAACACCATCAGCGATTTGCTCCAATGCTCAGAGAATTGCTTTTTGAAAACAACAGTAATCACTACACTAATGACTATCATCAATATATACGTAAGGTTGTTCATCCAGAATACCGGTACACTGCCTATCATAATATCGCGGAGCGTCCCCCCTCCTACCCCTGTTACAAAGGCTAAAATGAGCATTCCAAATATATCCATACGTCGTTCTAAACCCACTAACACGCCCGAAATACCAAATACAGCCGTTCCTATTAAGTCCCAGAGATAAATCTGGTCTATCTGCGATAGTACATTGATAAAATCTTCCATTCTAAGTTTTATTTTAATTTCTGTGACTTGCCACACTTCTCTTAGCATTAATGCCAAATCTCCAAAAGTCGCCAAGTGTCCCCTACTGGTACAAACACAAACGCAATAGCTTTTTCCGTATTTTTACAACATACCCCATCGGGATAATAACTAAAAGTATAGGTTTGCAGAGCGTTGATATCATCGGTGAGTAACTCTTCTTCGGTAAGAAGTACACTGCCGTCTTTCTGTACCAACAAACGCATTAAAGGCTCTGCCAAATGCTGTTGCCTAAACGCCATATCAGTAGTGAATTGCTTGAAGAAAGCGGGGAACTGCTTTTGCTGGTCTACCAGCTGTTTAGTTTGCTTTTCCATTTCGGCATAAGGTAATAAGCTACCGTCCTTTCGCTGTAAGAATACCTGTTTGCAATCATCTTTAGCTACACAAAAGGTGTACAAATGTATATCGGCATAAGGCAATTTGCTCATTAACTGATAGCGGTAATACGCTTTACTATCTTGTTGCAAGCTATCTTGCACCCAATAGGTACGATTACTACCCGCAAGACTCTCTATCTGTTGTATTTTTGCTTTTACTTCTGCCAATTCAGCAACTGTTTGCTTAGCAGTCTCAGTATTACAGCTCTTTTTTAAGCTAATAATAGAGTTATCGCAAGCTAAAACCAGTAGTAAAAGGGGTATTGTTAAAAGAAATTTCATTTATTGTTTTTTTATCTTCCGCAGATTATTGTCACGTCCTTTTTACTTTTTATCTTAAACAAATTCAAATCTTACCATTCCGTCTGCATCTATCTTAGTGAGCTTTACTTTGTGCAATGTATTCACTAAGGAAGGATCCCACGGGGCTTTTACCTTTACATAATTCTCAGTAAATCCGTGAATGTAACCCTGTTTGTTGTCGCTCTCAAAAAGCACAGTCTTCTCTTTCCCCAGCTGACTCGTATAAAAGGCATTGCGTTTCTTTGCCGAGAGTCCACGTAACATCTTACTGCGCTTAGCGCGTACAGCATCGGGCACTACCCCGTCCATTAGCACCGCCTCAGTATTGTCGCGCTCGGAATAAGTAAATACGTGCAGATAGGAGATATCCAAATCATTCAGGAAGTAATACGTTTCCAAAAAGTGCTCATCAGTCTCCCCCGGAAAGCCTACAATTACATCTACCCCTATGCAAGCATCGGGCATCACTTCGCGTATTTTGGCTACTCTACTCACATAAAGCTCACGCAGGTAGCGGCGTTTCATCTTTTTGAGAATTTCATTACTTCCACTTTGTAACGGAATGTGAAAGTGAGGCACAAAGCTGTTAGATTGCGCTATAAAGTCGATTGTTTCGTCCTTAATGAGATTCGGCTCAATCGATGAGATGCGCAGGCGTTCTATGCCTTCAACCTTATCAAGGGCTTGCACAAGTTCCAAAAAGGTATGCTCGTGCTTTTTGTTGCCAAATTCTCCCTTGCCGTAATCACCTATATTCACGCCCGTAAGCACAATTTCTTTGATACCTTTATCCGAGATTTTCTTAGCATTAGCAATGATATTCTCAATAGTATCACTACGCGAAATACCACGTGCCATCGGTATGGTACAGTAAGTGCACTTGTAGTCGCAACCGTCCTGCACTTTTAGGAAAGCCCTCGTACGGTCTCCAATAGAGTAGCTCCCCACATAGAAATCAGTTTCCGAAATCTCGCAGGAGTGTACCACACCCTCATTGTTTTTGGTAAGGTCGTCGATATATTGAGTAATGTTGAACTTTTCTTTTGCTCCCAACACCAAATCTACCCCATCTACCGAAGCGAGTTCTTCGGGTTTCAGCTGGGCATAACAACCCACTGCCGCCAAGAATGCCTTAGGGTTTGTTTTCAGTGCTTTACGTACGATTTGTTTGAATTGCTTGTCAGCATTTTCAGTTACTGAACAAGTATTGATTACATATATATCAGCGGGTTCGTCAAAATCTACGCGCTGGTAGCCTTCTTCTTCAAAGCTTCGCGCAATAGTTGAAGTCTCCGAGAAGTTCAGTTTGCAACCCAAAGTATAAAATGCTACTTTCTTCATTATTAATTGTCAATTATCAATTGTCAATTGTTAATCGTTAAAAAATTCTCTCTCTAAAAAATACTGTACAATGGCTTTTTTCATCAGTATGGTTTGTTCACCAGGCTTTAGGTCAGGGAGGTTTTGCACCAAACGGTAATGAGGCCAGCCGTCAGGGTCTGTAAATTCGTATTGGTAATAGCCAAAGGGTTCTAAGAGCTTACAAATGCCAATGTGCATCAAGTCTACTTTCTCATCTTTGACGTAAGTGCGTCCCAATTGTCCCAATTCTTGTACCCCAATGAGGTAAATAATCCCATCTATCCCCAACATTTCCCCTTCGGTAAAAGTATCGGAAAGGCGTTGTACCACCTCTTCCCAACGGGCTTTTAGTAGCTCGTGTTCGGTCATAATAAATTCATTTAGGGTGCAAAAGTACAAAAAAAAATCATATTGCAAATTTGTGCTACATCTGCCTTACCTTCATCTTATCCCCTCTTTAGTTCCACCTTATCGTCGTTCTTGGTTTGTCTTTTCTTCGTCCTTTCTTCGTCTTTTATTTATCTGCCCGTGCGGCTCGCTTCGGCTTTTGTTCGTCTTTTGTTCGTCTTTTGTTCGGCTTTTGTTCGTCTTTTGTTCGTCTTTTGTTCGTCTTTTCTTCGTCTTTTCTTCGTCTTTTCTTCGTCTTTTGTTTATCTGCCCGTGCGGCTCGCACCTCCAAGTTTCTCCGAAAAACTCCAACCAACCTCTCTCTCCTTTTTACAAGGCGTAGCCTTGATTTTGTTTAAATTTTGTTTAATTTCTGAGGCACAGCCTCATTCCTCTAACTCGAGCTTGCTCCCTATTTACTAATTTTCTAATTTTCTAATTTTCTAATTTTCT
>NZ_KB291188.1:13110-42809 GCF_000318255.2 Capnocytophaga sp. oral taxon 380 str. F0488 | reverse complement strand
CTAATTTTCTAATTTTCTAATTCTCTCATTTTCTAATTCTCTCATTTTCTAATTAATCTGCGTACACGGCTCACACATTTGCTAATTTGCCAATTATTCCCTATCTTTGCACCCTAATAAATCATTATATCATTTTTTATGAAGAAAATCAGTCTTATACTGTTGGCTTTTTTATTGCTCACTCCCATAGCAAAAGCCGACGAAGGAATGTGGTTTTTGATGTTCATCGAACGTCTCAACCAAAGAGATATGCAGAAGTTAGGCTTACAACTCACTGCTCAAGAAATTTATAGCATCAATAATAACAGTCTCAAAGATGCTATCGTACAATTTAATGGAGGTTGTACTGCGAGTATCATCTCCAAAGATGGCTTAGTGCTCACTAACCACCATTGTGGCTATGGCAATATCGCTCAGCTCTCCACACCTGAAAACAACCATCTAAAAAACGGATTCTGGGCACGCTCTCACGCCGAAGAACTTTCACCTAAGCAATCATTCGTGCGTTTCTTTGTGCGTATGGACAATGTAACCGACCGTATGCTATCAGTGGTAAAACCTTCAATGAACGAAAAAGAACGCGAAGCTGCTCTCAACCAAGAAATGGCTAAAATACAAAAAGAGAACAGTGAAGGGGGTAAATATGTAGTTTCAGTACGTCCGTTCTTCCAAGGTAATGAATATTATTACTTCGTATACCAAGATTTTAAAGATGTACGACTTGTAGGTACGCCTCCTGAAAGCATTGGAAAATTCGGTGGCGATACCGATAATTGGGAATGGCCTCGCCAAACAGGCGACTTCTCGCTTTTCCGCGTTTATACTGATAAAGACGGTAATGCCGCCGACTATTCACCTAATAACGTACCTCTTAAAGCAAAACGCTATCTTAAAGTGAGCCTTAAAGGCGTGCAAGATAAAGATTTTGCAATGATTATGGGATACCCAGGACGTACCAACCGCTGGGAAAGCTCTTATTGGGTAGACCAAAACGTAAAATATGCCTATCCTGCGTGGGTAGAAGCCTCTAAAACAGCTATGGACGCAATGAAGCGCTTTATGGATAAAGACGATGCCGTACGCTTGCAATACGCTTCACAATATTCAAGCATTGCCAATTATTGGAAAAACCGCCAAGGTATGATTGATGCACTTACGGCTCATAAAACAGCAGCTACTAAGCGCAAAACCGAAGCTATTTTCGCCAAATGGGCTAATAAAGCTGAAAATAAGGCTGAATATGGCGACGTACTGAACACTTTATCTAATTTCTTTGAAAAAACCAATGCTAAATCAGCCGATGAGAATTATTTGGGTATGCTATGGCGTGCTTCTTTCTTCGTAAAGATTCCTACACGTTACATTAGCTTGGTAAGTAATGCTAAAAAAGGCGGTATGCCTACCGACGAATTGGAGAAAAGAGTGGACGACCTACTCACTGAGTACGATAAAGTAAACTTAGACGTAGAAAAGGCTATCCTTGCCGATATGCTGAAATTATACACTAACAAAGGTACTGATGTCCCCTCTGAACTCAAAACTATTAAAACACAGTACAAAGGTGATTTTAACAAATACGTAGAAGAGCTTTTGGCTAAGAGTATCTACCGTAGCAAAGAAACTGCTAAAGAAGGTGTTTTTCCTAAAAACAAAGTCTTTCAAAATGAAGAGCAGATAAATATGGCTTTAGCAAGCGACCCTATTTTAGCACTTTCTATAGCACTTTTTGCTAACTATCGCAACCCTTCAGAAGAACAACTTAGCTTAGAAGACAGCTATGCCAAAGCCTTCCGCAAGTTCGTAAAAGGTATGCGCGATTCTAAAATCAGTACTATCTTGTATCCCGATGCCAATTCTACTCTGCGCCTTACCTATGGTACGGTCATTCCATTGGCTACCGATAAACGCAACCCCGATGTAAAAAAGAACTACTATACTACCTTTAATACCCTAATGGCAAAGTACAAAAAAGGCGATGCCGAATTTGATATGCCACAGCGTATGCTCGACCTTTATAAGAAGAAAGAGTTTGGAAGGTATATAGACAAAGACGGTTCTATGCACGTAAACTTCCTTACTAATAACGATATCACAGGTGGTAACTCAGGTTCGCCTGTAATGAATGGTAAAGGAGAACTCATAGGGCTTGCTTTCGACGGCAATATCGAAGCAATGGCAGGCGATGTAATCTTCGACAAACAACTACAACGCACTATCAATGTAGATATCCGCTACGTCCTCTGGGTAATCGATATTTATGCCGGAGCCAAGAACATTATAAATGAAATAGAAACAGTACAGTAGATAAAAGAGTTAGGAGTTAGCATATAAGCTAATTCCTAACTCCTAAAATAGAATGAGCCTATCAAGTTATACAAAAGAATTCAAATACAACTTTAAAATTGCTTACCCCGTCATATTAGGAATGCTCGGGCACACCCTTGTTGGGTTCGTAGATAATGTAATGGTAGGTAAAGTAGGTATTACCGAACTCGGAGCAGCTGCTCTGGGCAATA
This sequence comes from Capnocytophaga sp. oral taxon 380 str. F0488, assembly GCF_000318255.2. Taxonomy (NCBI): domain Bacteria; kingdom Pseudomonadati; phylum Bacteroidota; class Flavobacteriia; order Flavobacteriales; family Flavobacteriaceae; genus Capnocytophaga; species Capnocytophaga sp. oral taxon 380. The sequence goes on along the minus strand of NZ_KB291188.1, from coordinate 40,293 downwards.
CCGCTATATTCATTGCAATGTCGTTTGCCATTGGTTTTTCTATTGCTAGTACTTCCTTAGTAGCAATGGCTGATGAAGCAGGTGATAAACCAACTGCTCAGTCTATTCTCAATCACGGAATGGTACTCAATGTAATATTAGGAGTAGTACTCTTTCTTTTATTGTTTTTTGTAGAACCTGTGATGCGCTATACAGGACAAAGCGAGAAAGTAATAGAGTTGGCAGTACCCTACACCCATTTGGTAGCTTTTTCGCTTATTCCGTTGGGTGTCTTCACTACCTTCAAGCAGTTTGCCGATGGCTTATCAATGACCAAATATGCTATGTATGTTACTATCTTAGCAAACTTGCTAAACGTCTTTCTAAACTATCTTTTTATTTATGGTAATTGGGGTTGCCCAAAATTAGGAGTGTTAGGTGCTGGTATTGGTACCTTAGTATCACGAATTGTAATGCCTATAATGCTTTTCTTTATGCTGAAAAACTTAGAGAAGTCGCGTGAATACGTTATGAGTATCAGTTTTAAGAATATGCAACAAGCAATGTACAAAAAGATAACTGCTCTCGGACTCCCCACCGCTATGCAAATGATTTTTGAAACAGGTATCTTTACCGCAGCTATTTGGATAAGCGGTATGCTGGGTGAAAATCATTTATCAGCAAACCAAATTGCGCTCAACTTATCGAGTATGACTTTTATGGTCGCTAATGGCTTAGGAATTACTGCTATGATACGTGTAGGGAATCAATTAGGAGCGAGAAACTATGCTAATTTGCGTAGAGTAGCTATTTCGGTATTTCTGTTAGTACTCTGCACACAAGTATTTTTTGCCCTTCTTTTAGCGGTATTTCGCACTTGGTTACCGTCATTATACTTAGAGATGGATAACATAGAAAAATTAGCTAATAATACTCTAGTAATAGGCGAAGCTGCCAATCTCTTGCTCATTGCAGCTATTTTTCAAATATCCGATGGAATGCAAGTAACAGCTCTTGGTGCCTTACGTGGAGTACAAGATGCTAAAGTGCCTATGTACATCACTTTTGTAGCCTATTGGCTGATTGCCTTCCCTATTCTTTATGTGTTAGGCGTTCATACCAATTTAGGTACTATGGGCATTTGGATTGGCTTGCTCACCGGCCTCACCGTCGCTGCTGTCTGCCTCTTGTATAGGTTCAACCGTATCAGCTTACAACTGATAGCTAACAGACACCAATATACTTCTTAAAGTTTTTTGTAATTCATAAATAACAAAGGGCTGTTCAATGTACATTGAACAGCCCTTATATTTTTATTATAATAATTTATAAACTAATTTTAATCTTCCTCTTCTCCATCCCAGTATTCCAGAAACTCCTTTATGAGCTTGGCCGGATTGGCTTTCTTTGTCCAAGAAATAGGTGTATCTTCAAAATCTCGCTGATGAATAATAATAGGAATATTACGCCCAAATACCTTTTCTACCTCTCCGTCGTCCAACAATCGTTTGGCGAGAACTATCACCTCTTTGATAAAGTCTTTACCAAACTTATCACCTTTTTTGAGGAGTTTGTCGTAAAGTTCTTCATCTTCTTCTATAGCGCGGTCGTTTTCCTCATCAGAATAGAAATAAGGAGTTTTAGCAAACCACTGTTTCAGCAATTTGTCTTTTTTACCTCCTACGGTTTCCACTTCTGTTTGTAACCAATAATCAAAATTCCACTTGGCATCTTCTTTTGAAGTGGCGTTGTAACTCTCTTCTTTTACATTTGAAAGGGTATTATAGCCCAGTGTAATTTTAGGAAATCGCAAGTCATCATCGTCACACGTATAACAAAAAGACAGTGCATAGACTTCTTTTTTATCCTCTTCATTTGCAATTTCTTGAATTGCATTTTTCAACTTCTCGTAACTCTTCTCCGTAAAGTTTTTTAGTTCCTTTTCCACTATAAAATATTGATATTTTAATTCTATTTGCTTTTAATGATTTTTTCAAAATGTCTGCAAAAGTAACTATTTTATTTTACATAGCGTAATTTTTGAGCTATTTTTTTTCATTTCAGATAATGAATAAAGAAACGAGCTTTTTAAGATACTATTTTATACAAATTCGTAAGTTTTAGTGCTACCGTTTCATCAAAGGAAGTCGTGTTCTTCACTTGTATGTCAGCGTCTTTATGCTGAATGGTGAGTGTGAGTTGCAAAATAGGGTGAGTAATGGGGTTGATAAGCGCCATAAACTTCACATTGGTAGTTTTGGCTAAAAAGAGTTTATGTCCTGTAATTTCCTCAGTAAGGTTCTTGATTATTTGCATCATACACACTCCTGGTGTAATAGGATTACCAGGAAAGTGCCCCTTGAAGATAGCGTGTTGAGGGTTGAGGGTAAGGGTGCAGAGATAGTTTTCTGCGTCTTGCTTTTCTAAGCTATTGAGGGTATAAAATTCTTTTAACATCTTTGAGAATAAGCAATTAATGATTTATAATTAAGGGTTCTAAAACTATTTTAATAGTAAAGGTGTGATGTTCTATGGTTATGTTGTTGCTATTATAGGTAAAAGTAGTGTATAGTTTCTTACCTTGCATATTGAGCTGTTTGGAGAGGTTGGTTCCTGAGGTAAACAAATAAACGGCATCATTCCCATCTTTGCTTTGTTGTACTTCGATAGTGCCATTGGTGTATTTTTGAGTAACCTGCCAATGAGTTTTAAGAAGGTGCTTAAAGTCAGAAGTGAGGGTACGAATGATGATTTTCCTATTGAGATCGGGGGTTATATAGTTGGTTTTTATCTTTCCGCTTTGGTTTTCAAAATCGAAAAGCGTATTACCAAAGTCGGTAGTAAGGGCTACTCGCCACGTATTATCTGCAGTAATTTTAGCTACTAAGAGTCCGCTGAAAGTATGACCATAAGCGGTAATGGTAGCGCGATAGAGGTACTCCTCCCCTACCCTTATGTGGGGATTGGCTATCGTTGTTGGCGTTGTAGCCATTGATTGGTATTCAGCAGGGAGGTTATAAGAAGGTGAACAGCTGCCAAGCCATATAGCAAACAGACTACATTTTAAAATTTGCTTCATCAATTTTTGTATTTAGTTTTTTATTGCTGAATAAGATTTCAGTATAGTCTTTAGAAGGTTCAATGAGTTTTACACGTTCCACGACACTATCAACATCAAAATACAGATGTATTTCACTCACATATTTCAAAAGCATCTTATCCTTAGGCAATAGTTTTACCAATGTACTTTTGCCTGATTTGGCAAAGGTCATAGCAAATTCTTTCTCGTTGAACATATCACCACTGATAGAACTCACAATGAGGTTATTTATTTTTTTAAAGACTTTATTATCAGCTTTCATCTGTGAGACATTACCTGCATCGTTCACCGTGATTTTATCTTTCTGAAAAATAATGCGATACTGGTAAGGTTTAGTGTATTGCCAATTCAGTTTATCGGGTTTAGCGAATGCCATTTTACCTAATGTTTCGATATCCTTACTCATAAAATCCAAGTGTTTTTTCTGAGTAAAATCGGCTTGCATTGTTTGGATTGACTTGTTTTTAGCAATAGTTTGCGTTTTGAAGTCGCGTATTTGGGCTTCGGTAAGGGCTTGGGCACTGATTGTTAAAGGTGCAACACAAATAAGAAATATTAAGAGTTTTTTCATTCTAAATTGTTTGTAATTGTATAGTTATTTTCTTTGAGGTACTGCAATAAGCGTTCCAAAACGGTAAGGGTATGGGGCAGACGGTCGTGCATCAGTATGATATTGCCATTGGTAAGTTTGCGCACAATGCGATGAAAAAGCTTGTCTTCATCGTGTATTACGGTGTCTAATGAGCGTACATCCCATCCTATAGCTTTTTTAGCTGTTGCCCGAATTGCTCTAGCAACGGGTGGTGAGGTGATTCCGTATGGAGGTCGGAAATATGGGGTAACGATATCCAAGTGCGCCAATGCTTCATCGGTATGGCGGATTTCGTTGGCAAGGGCTTTTGCGTGCAGAATATTTTTAGGTTGATGGGTGAAGGTATGGTTTGCCACTAAATGACCTTCAGCTTGCATACGTTTGACGACCTCTGGATACTTTTGTATTTGTTCACCTACACAAAAAAAGACTGCTTTGGCGTTGTATTGCTCCAAAAGGTCTAAGAATTGTGGTGTGAGTTCTGAGGGACCATCATCAAAAGTTAGCGCTACTGTTTTTACTGGACGCTCCTTTAAGAAGTATTGTGTTTTAACAAAATAAGAGAGGCGGATATCGAATACGCCCCAAGAGGTAATGCCTAAAAACAACACTATTAATAACACATATACCCACCAAGGAGCATTTTGTATAAATGCTGTTACAAGAGCACTGACAAATATTGCGATTGTAAAAAGGTGTTTGTTCAATGTTTAAATAATAAAATGTTAATACTTTGTCAAGGAAAACCTCACACGGATTTCACAGTTTTTTTCTTTTTAATTATTCATTGATAGATATGATGTGCACAGATTAACAACTTCGTTGCCGGATTTACACAGTCTGTAATACGAATACAATTGTAAAATAAAAAGTATATTTTATATTACTTTGAATTACTTTTAACGTGGCAAAAATAACATACATTTTACTTTCTTACAAATAATTTGAATTACTTTTTTCTTGAAACGTAAGAATACTGCTTTTATTAAGAGAATTATTTTTACTTTTTTTGATGTAATTTTTTTTTCGTTTGAAAATAAATTGTACATTTGTTGCGAATTTAAAATCGTTTAAACGCTACAAAAGAAACAGAAAAAATAATTACATAAAAACATAAATTAGCGTTTCGCTTTACATTTTTCTGTGATAGAGATACGACCTTTTTTCATTGTCATAGGAAAGCGAAGTGGAAATGTCTGCGTTATAAGCGTAGACATTCCTTTTACTTATGACAATAGCCTTTGGTTGGGCTTCTATGGCAAGTAACAAGAAATGTTTTCACGTTTTTTATGCGCTTATGTGAACGATAAAGGCGGAAACCGAAAAGCCTGTAAGAGAGTAGGAATAATAAACTATTTTTTTTTTACTAACAAATGAGAAAAGTAATTTTAATGGCAGTAGCTGTGTTGGTTGCACTGACTATTAGCAATTGCGGAAAAGAAACCGAAAAAGTAATTGAACGTGTAGAAGTTCAAAAAGGTAGTCAAATTCTTTCAGGTAATGATGTACCAACGACTTCGTTAGGAAGTGTAGGAGACTATTATCTAAACAAAACTACAATGGAACTCTACGGGCCTAAAACAACTGAAGGATGGGGAAATGCCATAGGTCTAAAAGGAGCTCAAGGTGAAAAGGGAAAAGATGGAAAAGATGGCTCTAATGGTAGCAACGGAAGTAATGGTAATAATGGAACAAACGGTTCTAACGGAAAAGACGGTGCTACTATTCTATCAGGTACTACAACTCCTACAGCTTCACAAGGGAAAGTCGGTGATTGGTACATTGACATCCAAAACAAACATCTTTACGGACCTAAAACAGAAAGTGGTTGGGGCACAGGAATTAGCTTGATAGGCAGTAGCAGTAGTACTACACAAAAAGCCGATTTTTTAGTAAGTGATGATGGTACAACACTCTTGCAATGGAGAAATAAAAATTCTACAAGTATTGATATGACTGCTATCCCTGAATTGGCTACTGTTACTAAAATAGGAAACAGAGCTTTTTATGGTTGTGGAGATTTATCTTCAATTAAACTTACTGAAAAAATAACTATTATTGGACATTCAGCATTTGAAGATTGTAATATAGAAGAAATTCGTTTACCTAAAAATGTTATTTCAATTGGTTATAGTGTTTTTGAAGATACAAATATTAAAAATATTTACATAGAAGCTACTACTCCTCCCACGCTTCATGGAAAATATAACATTAATCCTTATTTGGGAAAGATAAATTTACAGAATGTGTATGTTCCTGCAAGTAGTTTAAACGCTTATAAGAATAATGTTCAATGGAAAAAACTTACTGATATAATAGAGTATGACCCTAATACTCACCAACAAATGGTAAAAGGTACTAAACTAAAAGCTATGCCTTAATTTTCATCAATAATAGAAACAAAAACTGCAACACCTACTTATTGTAAGTGTTGCTTTTTTTATTTCTTCAACAGTACAAAACTAAAATCTTTGCCTCTATATGAATTTACTAATAAAATATGTTGTATGGGGGTGGAGAGAGTAAGCTCGCAAATGACGGGAAGGGTTTGCTTTTGTAGTACTTGGCAAGCAAACCAAAGTCCGAAAGCTGAAGCTGTGTAATACTCACTACTCAGGGTTTTATAGTGCAAGGTAGGGCGTTGCCAAGAACGGTTTTCTGCTTCACCAGTAAGTATCAAATCTATATTAGAGAGGGTAAGATGGTGGCAAGAAAGAAAGTCGTTTAGGGCTTTTTGTTGTTGCTCGGGAGTGAGTTCATTGTACAAAGCTACATCCACAAGTTCTCCATAGGTATTGGGGGTAGCCTCTGCTGATAATGCAAAGAAACTCGCGCCTTCTCCTTTTTGGTCAAGCCCTACTAAATCATATAAATACAAAGTGTGCGGACTGTGTTCATCTACACCTCCTACCAAAGCCGTATTGATAGTATCTTGCTCCATTTGCATTTTAGCATCTAACAAAGCCGATTCAAATGATACAGCCCCATTCACATAAGTAAAGTTTTCTCCTTTGCACTGTAACAAAAGAGCTATCTGCCCCGCAACAGTATTATGAGTAGATTGTATAAAAGCCGTGGGGGTGAGGTGCTCCTCGTTGTCGTTGATAAGCGCTGTAAGGAATTTTTCAGAATCTTGCAGGCATCCCATACCGGTACCCACCAAAATAGCATCAGGGGTAGTGATATGTGCTTCTTTTAAGGCTTCAGTAGCTGTAGCTATACCCATTTTTACGCCTTTAGCCATACGACGACTGGCATTAGGGGCAATATATTCTTTATAAGAAGGTTCTTGAGCGTAACACACTTCCTCTGGAGTAACCTTTAGGGCTTCATCGAGGAAATAAGGTGTTAAGAAAGTAGGTTGAACCGATATGCAGGCTATTCCGTTGATATAAGACTTCATTCAATTAACAATTAACAATTAATAATAACGATTTAGGAGTTAGATATTAGGAATTAGTATTAGAGTTCGGCAAAACTTGTGATATATTTTTCACTCTCAAATACGATACCAGTCCTAACAACAGCACTATCCCCACAGCATAATACACAAAGGTAGGGGTGATAATTTTATCGCCTGTGGCATAGCTATGCATACCTGTGAGGTAGAAATTCACACCAAAATAAGTCATCAAGATACTGCCAAAGGCAACAATGCTCATAAAGTTGAACGCCCATCGTCCACGCCAATGGGGTATCAAGCGCAGGTGTATTACCAAGGCGTAAACCATAATGCTAATCAATGCCCAAGTTTCCTTGGGATCCCACCCCCAATAACGTCCCCAACTTTCGTTTGCCCACATACCACCCAAAAAGTTGCCTATGGTGAGCATTACGAGCCCCACTGTAAGAGCTAATTCGTTTACAATAGTGAGTTCTTGTTGTATAAGGTTAATTTTATGAGCATTCTTTTGGGTATTAACTATCATCAGTAGGAGGTTGAGAACCCCTAAGAGCATTCCTAAGGCAAAAGGTCCATAACTACCTACAATCACGGCAACGTGTAACATCAGCCAATAGCTATTGAGCACGGGTTGGAGGGTACCAATAGCAGGATCCATCCAATTCCAGTGGGCAATCATCAGTATCATAGCGGTTACAAAAGCGGTGGCAGCAACCGTGAGGGGGGAACGTTGCGAAAAGAAAAGTCCTACCCCAATAGCCGACCATCCTACATATATCATACTCTCATAAGCATCGCTAAAAGGTGCGTGACCTGAAAGATACCAACGTACAGCAAGTCCTACAGTATGCAGGATAAAACAGAGCCACAGCAAGGCTATACCTATTTGGATAAGTCTTCTAAAAATTTGTTTTGGCATAAAAATATGCCATAATAGTACTATAAATAACACTGTACCAAGATACAAATACGCTTGAAAAAGTTGTTCAAAAATATTGATGCGATTGTACCATAATTCGGTTTGTATTTTGGCAGGTGAGGGCAATACCTCAGCCGAGTAAAACTCTTGTTGTAGCTTGATATTGTTGAGCACCTTGTCGGCTTTGCTATAATCGCCTGTTTTAGTGGCTTGTTGTAGCAAGATAAGGTAAGCTGGTAATGCGTTTTTTACAAATTGTTTGTACAGTGGGTCGGTGATTTGTAGGGTGTCGTTTACGTAATCTAAGTGCGAAATCCACTTATAATTAGGGTCATTAGGCACAGGAAATACCTTAAAAATATCACCTTGTAACGCTCTGTTAAGCAACCCTATACGTTGGTCTACTTCCTTAAAATCTTTTTGAAATTGGTTAGGAGTATTCGTGTTGTAAATATCTTTCAGCAAAGGGGCAAACTTGTACTGCCCATTTGCATCAAAAAAATCTTTAGGTTTTACCCATTTGCTTCCTTCAGGAACTCCCAAAAAACGATGCAAACTGTCATTAGCTTTCTTTACATAGATAATGTCCGACTCATACCACGCTTGCGGACTGAGGAGCATAGAAAGCAAAACTTGATCGGAAGTGAGCCCTTTATAAGTATCGTGTTTGCTAAGTTTTCGTAAGAGTTCTGAAGAGAAGGTATTCACAGGCTTAAAGCGCCCATCATCTTGAATGAGCATTGCACCAAATTTTTCAGCGTGCGCTTTGTTGGGTACTACCATAGGAGTTTGGGCAGTAGCCAAAGAGCTAAAACATAATGCCAAAACGATTGCAACCCTTTTGGCTTGGAGGTCTTTAAGTTGCTGATTGAGTTTCCTAAATCGGGATTTGCCTACAAACATAAACGCCAACATACTACCGAAGAGCAGTATATAACCTATGTAAGTGATGAGAGTACCCCAAAAGTCGTGGTTTACCGATAGTATAGTACCTTGTTCATCGGGGTGAAAAGAAGATTGGAACAAACGATAACCTTGATAATTGAGAATATGGTTCATCTCAATATCATAAGGAAAAGTCTTCCCTCCCCTACTCACGGTTACTTTGCTTTTAAAGGAAGCATAACTATTCTCAGTACCAGGGTATTTTTCGGCTATAAAATCGTTGAGGGTGAGACTAAAAGGCAATTTTTCTTCGCGTGCTCCGTAGCTTAGGTGAAACTGCAAGCCGTTCAAAGTAATTGTGGTAGGAGGGTGTTGCACACCGCGTTTGCCCATTACTGTTACTTCTTTGCGCTGATTACCTGAAACAACTTTCAATACTAAGACATTCATCTCCTTGCCTATGCGTTTAAACGATTTATAGGTAATACTAAAAGGTTTGCCTTTAAAGTCGGACAACCACTTGTAATGATTAGATGTATAAGGCGAGAAAAGCACCTCTTTTTGTCTCTTTTTACGCAAGGGAGCTCCTTGATAAGTGCCATCTACCATTACAGTGATATAAGTGCGATCGGAGAGGTAAGTATTTGTAGTTTCTCCTTCGCGTAGAGAAATCATACCTTCATCACCAAAATAACGCGTAACTCCAGCCCCTACAATGATAAACACCCACGAGAGGTGCAACACCAGCACCGCCCAATTCTCTCTTTTGAGCAATCGGTAACGGGAGATATTCCCTATAAAATTCAGCACAAAAAGCCCCATTATCGCCTCAAACCACCAAGTGTTATACACCCAAATGCGGGCGGTATCGGTATCGAAGTCGTTTTCTATAAAAGTTCCTACTGCCATAACTATAGCAAAAGCAATGAAGAGAATTGCCATCAGCTTGGTAGAATATAGGAAAGAGATGAATCTGCGTACTATCATAATTGGGGGCAAAGGTAGTGAGTAATTAACAAATTAGCAAATTCTTCAATTAACTAATGAAGAGAGCTGAAAATTCGGAAGAAAACAAAAAGGTTCGAAAGATGTTTTTTAGTGAAAAATTAAAAAATAGCTTCTGGAGGAATATAGTTAGCTTATACAAAGCTTATAGGAAGCTTGAACGAATCTTGGACGATTGGTATACAATAGCTATATAAAAAGTTGAAAATTAGTAGTTAAGAATTAAGATAAAGAAGAGGTTTGAGCGAAGGTAAAGTGATAAAAAACGAAAGGAACTACCTAAAAAGGCAGTTCCTTAATTGTATAACTATAAAATTACTTATTTACAATTGATAAGCTGTTTGAGTGCACTCATTTCTTTATATTTCTCACGGGCTTCTCCAGCAGGATAACCAAAGTAAGTTTGTCCGCCCTCCAACGATTTAGAAATACCACTTTGGGCTAAAATTACTGCTTTTTCACCTATAGTGATACCGCTGGTTATTCCTACTTGTCCCCAAATAGTTACTTCATTTTCTATTACCACACAACCAGCAATCCCTGTTTGTGAAGCAATGAGACACTTCTCTCCTACTACCGTATCGTGACCTATATGTACTTGATTATCTATCTTTGTTCCTTTTTTGATAGTGGTATCACCTGTTACTCCTCTATCAATGGTACAAAGAGCACCTAAATCCACATTGTCCTCAATTACTACACGTCCGCCTGACTTGAGTTTATCAAAACCTTCGGGGCGTTTTTTGTAATAAAAAGCATCTGCTCCGAGCACTGTGCCTGCGTGAATAGTTACGTTATCACCTATCACACAATCGTCGTAGATACTCACATTAGAATGAATACGGCAGTTGTTGCCTATTACTACATTGTTACCCAAAAAAGTACCTGGTTGCACTACTGTATTTTCACCTATACGAGCTAAAGGGGCTATAAGTGCAGTTGCTTTTTGAAAAGGTTTAAAAAAGTCGGTGAGTTTATTAAAATCGCGAAAAGGGTCATCGGATATTAAAAGGGCTTTCCCTTCAGGGCATTCTACTTCTTTGTTGATAAGTACAATAGTAGCCTTAGAATGCAAAGCCTTCTCGTAATACTTAGGATGGTCTACAAAGACTATATCACCTGCTTGTACTACGTGAATTTCATTCATTCCAAGTACGGGGAAATCTTCTGCACCTACGTATTTCGCATTGATGATAGTAGCTATTTGCTTAAGGGTGTAAGGCTGTGAGAAACGCATAATTAGTCTTTCATTCTTTCGACGTAAGTACCTTTTTCAGTTTCTACCTTAATGCGGTCACCTTCGTTGATGAAAAGAGGTACATTCACAATAGCTCCTGTTTCAACAGTAGCAGGTTTGGTAGCATTAGTAGCTGTATTACCTTTTACTCCTGGTTCTACGTGTGTAACAGTAAGGATAACATTAGCAGGCATTTCTACTGAAAGAGGAGTTTCGTCTTCGGCATTGAAGATTACCATCACTGTTTCACCTTCTTTAAGTAAATCGGGGTAATCAAGCATATCTTTGCGAATATGCACTTGGTTGAAGTCGTCGTTGTTCATAAATACGAACTCATCGCCTTCAGCATACAAATATTGGAAAGAACGAGTTTCGACACGTACATCTTCAATTTTGTGACCAGCAGAGAAAGTGTTGTCGAGTATTTTACCTGTGGTAACACTTTTAAGTTTAGTACGTACAAAAGCAGGACCTTTCCCCGGTTTTACGTGTAGAAATTCAATAATTTTGTAGATATCGTGATTGAAGCGAATGCACAATCCTTTTTTAATGTCTGCGGTTGTTGCCATTTATTCTATTTTAAGTTATTTGTTTTTAGTTTTAAGTTCTTACTCTTTTATTAATTCACCGTGATAGCCTTTCATAATACCGTGCTGTGAGCGACGCACGAATTGCAATATCTCATCGCGTTCTACAGTGGCTTCCATTTCAGCTTCTATATAGTCCAAAGCATGAGAGGTACTGAGTTTCTTTTGGAAAAGTACACGGTAAATATCTTGTATCTCACGTATTTTCTCAGTAGTAAATCCACGACGATGTAACCCTATAGAATTCACTCCTACATAAGAAAGTGGGTTGCGCGCAGCCTTTACATAAGGGGGAACATCTTTACCTACAAGCGAACCTCCTGTTACAAAAGCATAACTCCCTATAGAACAAAACTGATAAACAGCAGTCATTCCTGCCATTACAGCACAATCACCTACAGTTACGTGTCCTGCAAGAGTAGTACCATTAGAGAAAATACAATTGTCCCCCACAATACAATCGTGAGCGATATGAGAGTAAGCCATTATCAAGCAATTGTTGCCTACTACAGTTCTCATACGGTCGACGGTACCTTTATTGATGGTTACACACTCTCTGATAGTAGTATTATTGCCTATGTGAGTAGTGGTTTCTTCACCTTTATACTTGAGGTCTTGTGGAATGGCTGAAATTACAGCTCCAGGAAAAATTTTGCAGTTCTTCCCAATACGCGCTCCCTCCATAATGGTTACGTTAGGTCCTATCCAAGTGCCCTCACCTATTTCTACATTTTTACTGATAGTAGTAAAAGGCTCTATCACTACATTTTTAGCGATTTTGGCATCGGAGTGGACATAAGCCAAAGGTTGAATCATATACTTTTATTTTACTTTAACAATTTGAGCCATTAGCTCAGCTTCCGTAGCCAACTTCCCGTTCACATAAGCGTAAGCTTGCATATGGCAAATACCACGGCGAATAGGCGTTAGCAATTCTAACTTGAATATAAGGGTATCCCCTGGCACTACTTGTACCTTGAACTTCACATTGTCTATTTTCATAAAGTAAGTGAGATAATTTTCAGGGTCAGGAACAGTACTAAGTATTAATACTCCTCCCGTTTGTGCCATTGCTTCTATTTGGAGTACTCCAGGCATCACAGGAGCTCCTGGGAAGTGTCCTACAAAGAAAGGTTCATCCATTGTTACATTCTTTAAACCTACAACGTGTTTATCAGAAAGTTCAAAGATTTTATCTACCAACAAGAATGGGGGACGGTGAGGTAACAACTTCATTATATCAACAGTATTGAGTAACGGTGCTTGATTGATATCTATAGAAGGAACGTTGTTACGACGTTCATTTTTTATAATCTTAGAAAGTTTTTTAGCAAATTGGGTATTGGTGAAATGCCCAGGTTTGGTAGCAATTACTTTACCACGAATGCGTGTACCTACCAATGCCAAATCGCCTATTACATCCAATAGTTTATGGCGAGCAGCTTCGTTAGGGTAATGCAAAGTAAGATTATCGAGCACTCCATTAGGTTTCACTGAAATATTATCTTTGTTGAAAATCTTTTTAAGTTTCTGCATCGTACTATCAGAAATTTCTTTATCTACATATACGATAGCATTATTCAAATCTCCTCCTTTAATCAAACCGTGATCGAGTAAAGCTTCGAGCTCGTGCAAGAAACTAAAAGTACGAGCATCAGCTATTTCGGTTTTAAATTCGGAAAGTTTATTGAGATAAGCATTTTGAGTGCCCAAAATCTTAGTACCAAAATCTACCATTGTAGTCACTTGGTATTCCTCGGCAGGAATGAGAGTAATCTCACTGCCTGTTTCTTCATTTACGTAAGTAATTACTTGTTTTACTATATACTCATCACGCTCTGCATCTTGAGGAGTGATACCCGCTTTTTCTATAGCTTCTACAAAATATTTAGAAGAACCATCCATAATGGGAGGTTCGGAGGAGTTGAGCTCAATAATCACATTATCCAAATCCATACCGACGAGCGCTGCTAAGATGTGCTCACAAGTTTGGATTTTCACCCCCTTTTTCTCTAAAACAGTGCCACGTTCTGTACTTGCTACATAGGTAGCATCAGCTTCGACAACGGGGTTTCCTTCTAAATCGGTACGTACAAAGGTAAAACCATTGCCTACTGGTGCAGGTTTGAGCACCATTTTTACTTGTTTACCAGTATGTAACCCAATACCTTCTAAGGTAATTTCTTTGGATAAAGTATTTTGCTTTACCATAGTGTATTTATTTTAATTTTTTTTCTAATTCTTCTAAGCGTTTAAGCAAGTTAGGTAATTTTCTAAAAATGACATAAGCTTTGTTGTATTCAGCGTGCCCCAAAGCGGGAGAGCCTTGTATCGCTTCATCGTCTTTAAGGTTGCGACCTACCCCTGTTTGGGCTTGTATTTTCACGCGATTGCCTATTACTAAGTGACCTACGATTCCCACTTGACCCCCTATCATACAATTTTCGCCTACTTTAGTTGAGCCAGCGATACCTGTTTGGGCAGCAATCACTGTATTTTTACCTATTTCTACATTGTGGGCAATATGTATTTGATTGTCTAACTTTACTCCCTTACGAATGATAGTAGAACCTAAAGTTGCACGATCTATAGCTGTTTCTGCACCTATATCTACAGAATCTTCAATAACGACATTACCTATCTGTGGCACTCTGCTGAATTCTCCTTTTTCATTGGGCTGGAAGCCAAATCCGTCAGCACCTAATACTACTCCACTGTGGAGTATACAATCTTTGCCTATGACAGTTTCGGAATATATTTTACAGCCTGCAAAAATAGTAGTCCCCTCACCTACTGATGAGTTATCACCTATGTAAGTGTTAGGATAGATTTTCACATTATCGCTTATCACTACATTTTCGCCAATATACACAAAAGCTCCTATATATACATTTTGTCCTATTTTAGCAGATGAAGCGATAAACGAAGGTTGTTCTATACCTACTTTATTCATTTTCACTTGATTGTAAAATTCTAAGAGTTTAGTAAAAGCGGCATAAGCATCGTCTACTCTCACTAAAGTTGCTGATATTTTATCTTCAGCCTCAAAGTCCTTATTTACAATCACTATGGATGCCTGAGTAGTATAGATAAAATGTTTGTATTTAGGGTTTGCCAAAAAAGATATACTCCCTTCACTTCCCTCTTCAATTTTTGAAAGTTTATAGACTTCAATTTGGGGATTTCCTTCTACTTCACCGCCGAGTACATTGGCTATTTGTAATGCTGTAAATTTCATTTAATTAGTTTATAATCAAAACGATATAAAGCAATATTTATATGTTTTTGTCTTAAAAAAAGGTTGTTTTTCGCAACAAAAATATAAAAATTATTTCATATAGCACTCTTTTTGCTATTTTTTTTCTCTATTGGTAATTTTACTCCCTCCTTTTCTACCTTACTTTGGATAGCAAATATAGTATCGTTCGGTTACTTGTGAAAGAGGTTCTAAATTGATAGCTTCAGAGGTTTTAGTAAGATCTACTACTCTTCCATTTTTGGTAAGAATCTTAATTATTTCCTTTCCTGGATTATACGCTCTGTTAGTCATCACTCCTGTAAAGACAAAGTACTTCATATCTTTTTCGCCTACTCCTTTGGCAACTGATAGTTTCTGCAGTCTTTTTATCTTCTGTTCTTCAAAATCGTTTAAGCGGACTTTTATTTTTAGCAAATCGCGATTAAGCAACATTTTGCTGAGTTTAGAAAGGACTACATCGGGGTGGAACTGCCATTCTTTCATTGCCGAAATAATATCTGTATCGTCTAAACGAGCAAACATCTCAAGTACTTCTTGTGAGAAATTATCTTTGGATATCTTGTTTTTCACAAAGAAAGCTAAGGCGGTGGACATAGTCAGTTCTTGCCCTTGTTGCACCAACTCTTTGGCACGATTGAGCAACCTGATGAGTATCTGCTCGGCTACTACGCTAGTTTTGTGCAAGTACACTTGCCAATACATCAATCGGCGGGCTATTAGGAATTTCTCTACCGAGTATAAGCCTTTTTCTTCGACTACTAATTCGTCGTTGCGTACGTTAAGCATTGAAATAAGGCGTTCAGAATTTATATTCCCCTCAGCGACTCCTGTATAAAAACTATCGCGTTTGAGGTAATCGGCTCTGTCCATATCCAACTGCCCCGAGATAAGTTGATGCATAAACTTACGTGGGTAAGTACCTTGAAATATTGCTATAGCGGTATCTAATTTGCCATTAAATACCTTGTTAAGCTCTTGCATAAAGCGCAGCGAGATTTCCTCGTGAGAAATACCTTCGACAATGCTGTGTTCCATTGCGTGAGAAAAAGGCCCGTGACCTATGTCGTGCAACAATATGGCAATATAGAGCCCTTCAGCTTCTTTTTCAGAGATTTGTATTCCCTTGAAACGGAGCATCTCTACTGTTTTCTGCATCAAGAACACACACCCCAATACGTGCTCAAAACGAGTGTGTTTAGCCCCAGGGAACACCAAATACGAAAGTCCCATTTGGTTAATGCGTCTGAGTCGCTGAAAATAGGGGTGCTCAATAATGTCGAACGCCAGAGTGCTGGGGATATGGATAAACCCATAAATAGGGTCGTTGATAATTTTTAGCTTATTTCTTGACCGCATTGAACTGTTTGTTTTTTAACCACTCGGCAGTAGCTTGATAAGTACCAATACAAGCATCGGCTTGTTCCTTATTCACATTATTTTCTTTTATTTGCTTATAAAACAACGGATATTCTTGTGAGGGTTGTTCGGCTTCTTTGTGCAAACTGTATTGAGTGGTTTTTCTCAAAGGTGATATAATAGTGAGTTTATCAGAGGTTAAATAACCTAAATCCTGATAAGTAGCAATATAAGCGCGTGGCTGATAGCCTTCTTTTAGTACATCTTGTCCTATGAACTTAGAGGTATAATTGAAATTTAGCAAACCAAAAACGGTAGGCATCACATCTATTTGTGATACCATTATATCTACTTTTTTAGGAGTGATAAAATCGGCAACAATAAAACAAGGAATGCGATAACCATCTAAAGGCAATTCGGTACTACCTGCACTCGATGCACAGTGATCGGCTACAATCACAAAAAGAGTATTTTTGTACCATTCTTGTTGTTTGGCCATCTCAAAGAATCGTTTGAGAGCATAATCGGTATATTTTACTCCACCTGCACGTCGTTTTTCAGTAGGAGGAATATCAATTTTACCTTCTGGATAAGTAAACGGACGGTGATTACTTACTGTCATCCAGTGATTAAAGAATGGTTTGCCTGCTTTAGCTTGTTCATTCATCACCTTTATAGCTTTGTTTGCCATATCTTCATCGCAAACACCCCATATATTAGAAAAAGTTACTTCTTCTGGAGTAAAGCTCTTGCTATCTATAATATCGTAACCATTACCAGTGAAAAAATCCTTCATATTATCAAAATAACTATCGCCTCCATAGAGATATTTTACATCATAACCTTTACTTTTGAACACGCTACCCGTGGTAAACTTATCTTTATTGTCTTTGCGCTTCACCACACTTTCGCCTGGAGTAGGTGGTATGCAAAGAGTTAGAGCTTCCAACCCTCTCACAGTGCGATTACCCGTAGCATACAAATTAGTAAAAAACAAGCTGTTATTAGCTAAGCTATCCAAGAAAGGCGTACGATTATCAGTATTACCATACATTGTAAGGTATTCTGCCGAAAGACTCTCTACTGAAATGAGGAGGACATTGCGGTGTACTTCGGTAGTATCGCTTACAATCTGGCGTTCGAGGGCAGGAGCATTGAGTTGTTTGAGCACAATGCTTTCAGCCTCTTTGTCTGGCAAGGTAGGATAAAACTGAAAGAAATCTAACTCACTATGGGTAAAAGCATAATAAAACTTGTAAACACCATTACTTTGTATTTCTTGAGCAAAAGTATTTTCGGCAGTCATAGCATCAAGCTGGGGTAATCTCCACATTCCTATAAGCACTAACAGCAAATAGGGTACTACTATAACCGTTTTTTCAAAGAGGGTAGGTATTGTTTTGAGCGCACTCTTAGTCTTGAGAAATAAATATATAGTAATTGCCAATACTAATACAAAAACCCCTGTAAATAAGGGTACTACGGGGTAACTCTCCATTATATTACCTATCACTTCATTGGTATAAATAAGGTAATCTACTGCTATAAAGTTATAACGAATCCCGAACTCATTCCAAAAGAAATATTCGCTTACTGCATTCATCACTATGGCAAATACATAGATAGCCAGCGTAATAAAATACAATGCATTGCGCAGTTGGGCTCTGTACTTAGGCAAAAAGAGTAATAAGGCAAAACACAACGTTTTAAAGCCGAAGAAAGCTAATGCGATTTCGGGAATCACGCCCCCATATTGTGCAAATATATTGTTAGGATAAAACTGTATATAGAGTAGTATGAGGATAAATGCTCCTAAAATAATGCCTCCGTAAGGTTTTTTGTACTTTACATTGGCAATAAAGAGGAAATAAAGCATTAAAATACTACTTGCCAATACTATCACAAAAGCATCGGATAGTAAGCCTATGAAAAGCATCTTAAACACACTCCACACCGAAAATGTGGTAGCAGTAATAGGGTGCACCATAAAAACAATGCGCATCACAAACGATACGATTAGGTATAAGGCAGCTATATATGTAAAAGGCTTTATTCTTTCTAAAATGGACTTCATAGATAGTTATTTTTGAATGATAAACATTGTGATTTCTCTCTTAAAAAAAGAAACGCCTTAAAAAGAGACTCATAAGGCGTTTCATTTTAAAAATGAAAATTTCTTTATTTATTGATTTGTGTTGAGCATAATTGGCATTGCCAACATTAGCACTTTCTCACCCTCATCAAGTCCATCAACAGGCGTGATAAGTCCGGCGCGATTTGGCAACGACATTTCTATCAAGATTTCATCAGAGTCTAAGTTATTAATCATCTCTTTCAAGAACTTGGAGTTGAAGCCTATTTCTAAATCGTCTCCCTGATAGTTGCAAGTGAAACGCTCCTCACCTTTATTGCTATAATCTACGTCCTCAGCTGAAATTACCAAGCTAGAACCAGCTATTTTCAAGCGCACTTGGTGGGTGGTTTTATTTGAAAACAACGACAAACGGTTAATAGAACTATAGAATTGCGAACGATTTAAAATAAGTTTATTAGGATTTTCTTTAGGAATTACCGCATCGTAGTTAGGATATTTACCATCTATAAGGCGGCAGATGAATTCCATATCGTCAAAAGAGAATTTTGCATTGCTCTCGTTGTATTCTATTGTTACTTCTGTTTCGCTACCTGCTAAAATACCTTTGAGAATGTTCAACGGTTTTTTAGGCATAATGAAATCAGCAGCTTCATTAGCTTTGATGTCTAAGCGTTCGTATTTCACTAATTTATGAGCATCTGTACCTACAAAGGTAAGTCCGCTTTCACTGAATTGGAATAAAATACCGCTCATTGTAGGACGTAAATCGTCATTTCCTGCTGCGAAGATAGTCTTTTGCACGGCAGTTGCTAATACATCGCCTATCATCGTTACTTTGCTTGCTTCAGGCAAGGCTACAGGGCGAGGGAACTCCTCTCCATCTAAATAAGCTAAGGTATAATTACCGGTAGTAGAGCTAATTTCTATTACATTATTCTCTTTTACCAAAAAGGTAAGGGGTTGTTCTGAAAAGGTTTTAAGAATATCTGTCAATAATTTAGCTGATACTGCTATGCTCCCTTCTGAATCTGATTCTACTTCCAAAGTACCTCTTACAGTAGTTTCCAAATCGGAAGCAGAGATAGTTAAAGAATTGGTAGACAGTTCAAACAAAAAGTTATCGAGTATAGGCATTGTATTGTTGTTATTGATTACACCGCCAAATACTTGTAACTTCTTTAATAAGTAAGAACTTGATACTATAAACTTCATATTTTTATATATTTTAAATGACAAAACTTACCCCTTTTCGGAGTAATAATGGCAAAAGTAGAAAGAATATTTGTTACTACCAAATTTTTTTAGATATTTTTTAATTTTAATGTGAGTTCGACATAAGAGATAATATGACTTACACTACAGAAATTCTAGCAAAACAAGCAATTACAAATAGGTAGTTTCGCTGTTTTTTTAATCTCCCACAAATTCCAAAAAATAGAAACTTTGCCAACGATAGAAAAACGAATCTATAAACAACAAAGAAAGACAGTTTTTGTTTGAAGCAATCTTATACGTAGCTTATACGAATCTTATAGGAAGAACGAACAATGAACGGTGCGAGCCACACGGGCAAATGAACGAATGACTAACGATGAACGAACGAATGACGAACGAATGACGAACGATGAACGAACGATGAACGAACGATGAACGAACGATGAACGAACGAATGACGAACGAATGACAAACAAAAGACAAAGAAAAGACGAACAAAAGACGAACAAAAGACGAACAATGAACGAAGAAATGCTAAAGAGAAGAGGAAGATAAGATAGCGTTAATAGCTTTTTAAAAATAAAAAATAATATATTTTGCTTATTTCTATTTGTAATTAAAAAAAACTTTGTATTTTTGTGCCATTATTTTAAACATAAAATTATGGAGAAATTTGGTGATATCATCAATGTAAATACACCTGTGCTCATTTGTTTTTATTCTGAAGGTATTGAAGTTTCACTACATATGAATGCTGTATTACGCGAAGTAGTTACTATTTTGAAGGATAGAGTAAAGGTTGTGAAAGTAGACATTAACAAGAATAAAGAATTAAGTAAGGCACTGAAGATAAGTGTCTTGCCTACTGTTATTATCTTTAATAATATGAATCTTATTTGGCGGGGAGAAGGCTTTCAAGACAGTGAAGTCTTACTAATGGAACTTAACAAATTTCTGTAATTAATGATTAAAGGTCAATGATTAATGGTTAGTTCTAATTCCTAATTTCTAACATAATGAGGAATTAGTAATCCTACCACTAAATCGTAACTATTGATACCTTGTGATTGTTTGTTTGCTTTCAAGAACGCATCGTAGCTTGCTTTAAAAACAGGCTCAGCTTTGTTCTCATATTGTTGCCAAAACAAACGCACTTCTTTATAGTTTTCAAAGATACCTTTGTGAATTTGAGAGTGAAGGCTTTCATATTCAGTAGGAGCTACTTGAGCTACTTCATTGAGAAAATAGCGCAAGGCAAAGAGTTCTGCACTGTATCTAAAATAAGGATTATCAGTTTTTAGAGCTGCCAAATACCCTAAATAATTTGCTTCTTCTTCGGCAGCATACCCCATTTGATGTGCTATTTCGTGGCAAACAGTAATAGGTACACTATAACCTATCATCTTTCTGTTTACTTGGGCTTCATTAGTAAACGGATTCAAATACCCACTATATCCCATATAGGTAAGCAGTTTACTGTAAAGAGAAGGTTTAACACTTTTCATTGCTTTAAAGTCTGTAACACCTTGTTTCTCCAGAGGATAGCCGTTATAAGCAATGCGATATATTTCTTTTTGTGAAAGCCAAAAGTCTACTTTAGTAGTATCATTGGTTGCTAATCGGGAATGGATTGTGTTGGCTCTGTCAATACACGTTTGTGTAGCTTTCAGCAGTTGGGCTTGTGTATATTCTTTAGAAATGTGCAAAGATTCCGATAAAGGTACCCTAAAATAGTTGAACCCCCAAAGGAAGAAAAAGGCAAAGGTAATACGTATTATTTTTGAAAATATCTTATCTAAGACTTTTAAGGGGGTTTGCCATAATTTTTTGAAGTGTTTTACTACGGCTAAAAATATACCTATAATGAGCAACGTGTATAGAATATCGCCCATAGAAAAAGGTATCCACCCGAATAAAAAGTGCAACACTTTAGCTATATACGGGTAGATACCTTTACTATAAATATGTTCTGTAACGGTAGGAAAAGTACGAAAAACAAGCCAAATAACTATGTAAATAGCAAAAACACTATATTTCCATACTTGTTTCCTTTCCATTATTTCTTATCGTCTTTACCTTCCAAGTCTCTCTCAAATTGTTTTACTTCTTTGAGTTGCTCTATAATCTTATCAATAGTTTCTTTTTTGTCTATTTCAATAGGAATTTCCACTTTAGTGTACTCCCAACGAATTACTAAATTTACTTTTTCATTAGAAATGTTCTCGAATGAGAACTCTAAAGCTTCTTGTAAATCTTTGGTTTGAGTAACGGGCACTGTAAATTCAATAGCATTCTCATTAGGGTCATAGCTATAAGCTCCCCACGCATCGGCATCGTAATTGAGAACTACCGTCCACTGGTGAGCTTCAGGAGTTACAAAAATAGCATAATCGCCCTTCTTTACCGACTTGCCTCCAAATTTTACAGGCTGAAGGAAACTAATACTCGTAGCTTGATTAGCTCCTAAACGCCAAATCTTCCCATAGGGAACTAATTCGCCAAATATTTTACGCCCTCGCACACTTGGGCGACCGTAATCTACTGTAATTTGACTCACAGAAAACTGTTGTGTGATTACCTGACGTGGACTTGCCATAGGGTAGCTAAAGTTCTGCGCATAAGACGCAAGACTTATCAAAAAAACTACTATAAGGATTAGTTTCTTCATATTATTCGAAGTTTAGATTTAATAAGAACCCACGACTCTTTAAACCATTAAGGTTACTTGTCCAAGGGCTATTGGGATTATTATCGGGTATCAACTCATTATTAACTGAAAATAAGGCCCTCAGAGAAGGAGAGACTCTAAAATAAGGAGTGTAGAAGTCAATACCTAAACCTAATTCATAGAAGAAAACATTTCTTGTAGCACGGAAAGTCTTTTCGGAGTTATCGACATTTAGATTCGCATTACTACTCAAGTTAAACACCATCGAAGCTCCTGCCGTTACGTAAGGTTTTACGTTATACCAGCGCTTAGCACTATATTTTAGCAATAACGGAATATAAATATAAGTAGAAGGAACATCGCGCATCGAATCTCTCGAATCGGAGAATCCAGGGAAGATAAGAATACGCTTGTTGTACACCAAACCTGGCTCAATTCGCAAATCGAGATGTTTCACTAAGCGCACAGAGCCTGTAAGACCTACGTTAAAACCTAATTTACGGTCAGTTTGTATTTCTCGCAGATTAGCTGTGCGATAATTTAAGTCGCGGTAATCTATTTTGAAGTCAAACACATTGGTACCAAAATAGTATCCCCATTGAAAGCGTTTGTCATCAAAATGCTCTAAGTTCATAATAGGCTCTTTGATTTGCCCATACAAATTCAATGCTCCTAAAAATAAGAACAACCCTATAAGACTCTTTTTAAATGTTTTCTTATTCATTTTTTATTGTTAAAGTTCTATTTATTAGCTATGTAAATGGTAACTACTCCACCTAAGGTTTTAGGATAATATTCAGTTTTCTGATAACCTACCTTATCTAATATCTCTTGAAACTTCTTCCCGTAAGGAAAATGGATAGCCGAATCAGATAAGTACCTATAAGCCGACCTGTCTTTAGAAAAGAGTTTGCCTATGAGGGGCATCATATAATTTGTATATAGATGATACCCTTGTTTGAAAGGGAACTTTTTAGGTACAGAAGTCTCTAATACCACCAAGCGCCCCTTAGGTTTCAGCACTCTGAGAATTTCACTTAGTCCCTTTTCTAAATCTTCAAAGTTGCGTACTCCAAAGCCTACCGTTACAGCATCGAAAGTAGCATCAGCAAAAGGTAGTTGCTCACTGTCTCCGTGTACTAAATTAATGCGGTCAGTAAGTTTTTTTTTAGCTATCTTTCCGCGTCCTACTTCCAACATTCCCTCTGAGATATCTAATCCTGTAATTCTCACATTTGGAATAGTAGTAAGAACAATTGCTAAATCGGCTGTGCCTGTAGCTACATCAAGCACCGTAGTAGGGTGTATCTCTGCCACTTTTTGTACTACAAATTTACGCCATTTTACATCTGAGCCCCACGAAATCAAACGGTTCAAACCATCATAAGTATCTGAGATAGTGTTAAACATTTGGGTAACTTGTTCTTTTTTACCCTGTGCTGAATCTTGATAGGGCGTAACAGTGTTCTTAGGCATATAGTGCTTAATTTTTTGCAAAGATAGAAATTAATTTTCAATTGACAATATTTTTGTCTCTTATTCACATACACGCCAATTCCAGAACCCTAGCTTTACCTCTTACCTATTTAAATGCCTTTGTATTATTCTTAATAATCGCTTCTTTCTCGGCTTCTGGAATAGAGTATTTATGACCATAAGCAGCTCCTTCCCAATCGCCATAAGAATAGTTAGGGAGCACAATAAAACGCTTTCCAAACTCTGTTTTGTTCTTATGTACTGCTTCTGAACGTTCTTTTGGAGTACCACCATCGAAATCTTTAGAAAAGTCAGAAAGGTTGTCGCCCATCAAGAGTACGATGTCGTAATCTTTAGCAATTTGTAATCGACGGTTCTCTTTGCTCTTCTCAGCAGAACGCAAGATAAGTCGATTGTCCGAAGGCAAAGGAAAATTGTACTTGCGCAAGTTCTTGGTCGTACCTTCACGTTCGTTGTCACGACGATTAGTCACATAGAAAATAGCTACTCCCTTGCTATCGGCGTATTTAAAGAACTCTAACGCGCCTGTTAGCGGTTTGGCATCGCCTAAAACTGTCCATTCTTCCCACGCTTTTTGTGAATAACTAATACCCTGTTTCGCACAATAGGCTTCAAAGGGCGAATTGTCCAAAAAGGTTTCATCTATATCGGTAACAATTGCCAGCGGTTTATCGCCCTTTTTAGCAAGGGCTTCGTCCAATCGCAATTGTGCCACGTTGAAGGCTTGCAAACACAAAGCTTCATATTCAGCAGCGTTTTGCTGAAAGTAAGACGACCACAATTTGCCGTTGGCAATGAGGGCACTTTCTTGCGTAGTAGTTTGCGTTGTGGGAATGTTTTTAGTAGCACAGCAACTGCCGAGCAGTAAAGCTACTACTCCAATGAGTAAATAATTCTTTTTCATTTCTATTTAATTTGTTGATTTGTCAATTTGCTAATTTTCCAAATTTGCTAATTATCTTGTCTACTATTATCTGCGCAAGCTTTTCTTTACTTTCTAAAGTCCAGCCTGCAATATGAGGAGTGAGAATCACATTATCCGCTTCCAATAGGTATTTAAACGATTCGGGCATTTGTTCGTCGCTAAAGAAGTCTTCAAACGATGCCTTTTCATATTCTAACACGTCTAAACCTGCCCCCAATACTTTCCCGCTTTGCAAGGCGTGTACCAAATCATCGGTAACTACGCTCTTCCCACGTGCGGTGTTTAAGAACCAAAAACTCTTAGCAAAACTATTAATAAACACTTCATTCACCATACCTATAGTTTGTGGGGTTTGAGGTGTGTGCAAGCTCACTACATCTGCCTGACGAAAAAAATCTACTAGGGTTCCTTGCTTGGCATTCTCGTCACCTTTGTTGGGGAGTATATCGTAGCAAATCACACTACAGTCAAAACCGCGCAATTTCTTAGCAAAACTCTTTCCCATATTGCCGTAGCCTATGATACCTACTGTCTTGCCGTCGAGCTCCCAACCTCTGTTCTCCTCTCGCAACCATTTGCCGTTTTTAATTTCGTTATTGGCTTTCTTAAACTTGTTCAGCAATGCTAGAAGCATACCGAGTGCGTGTTCGCCTACTGCATTTCTATTGCCTTCAGGGGCTGCGATGAGTGTTATGCCTTTACTTTCAGCATAAGCTACGTCTATATTTTCAAGCCCTGCACCTACTCTACCTATAAATTTCAATTGAGTAGCTTTGTCTAAAAATGTCCTGTCTATGGTAAAACGACTGCGGATAATAATTCCTTCGTAATCAGCTATTTTAGCTTCAATAGACTCTTTAGAGCTTGTATAGTCTTCGTAATTTTCAAAACCCTGTGCTGCGAGTTGTGAAAGCATCAAGGGGTGGTTTCTGTCTATATGTAATATCTTCATTTTAAAGTGAATCCTTTTTTATCTTTAAATATAAAGAGCCTAATAGAGGTCTTAATTTTTTGCAAAAATAATAAATAATTACGAACTACAAGTGAAGAACCTCAAATAATTTGCTAATCCTCAAATTTGCTAATTTGCTAATTATCCCCTACCTTTGCCGTCTATTAATAAGAAAAATTATGTCACTATCCTATTTACAACCCGTTGATGAAGCTTTTACCTTAGACGATTACAAGCCACAACAAGTGGGTTTCCAACTCCATAAACACCTCCCTTCCCTTGGTTTACCTGACCTTACCGACGTGAAAATTGCCTTTTTCTGTATCGAAACCGAAGGACAGTCTTTCTATCGCTTCCGTCAGCATCTGTATTCTCTCTTTATGGGAAATTGGAATTTTGCCATTGCCGATTTGGGTAACTTGCCCTTAGGCGAAACCGACGACGATACTCATTTTGCTATCAAAGAAATTGTAGCCGAGCTCATTAAGCAAGACGTTATCCCTGTGGTGCTGGGTGGTTCGCAAGACTTTACTTATTCCCTCTACCGCGCTTTCGATAGTCTCGAACAAATGGTGAATGTAGTATGTGTAGATGCTAAGTTCGATTTTGGCGATACCGAAGAACTCTTTGTAGAGAGCTCCTATATGAGCAAACTCATTTCAGAACCTCCCGTGAATTTACTCGATTTTACCAATCTCGGCTATCAGTCTTATTACGTAGCTCAAGAAGAGCTCGATTTGCTCGAAAAAATGTGTTTTGAGGTACACCGCTTGGGCAATATAGTGAATGATTTGAAGATTATCGAGCCCGCAATGCGTGATGCCGATATCGTGAGTGTCGATATGAGCTGTGTGCAGGCAAAAGATATGTTAACTGAAGGTAATGTAAACGGCTTCAATAGTAGGGAAATATGTGCTATCACGCGTTATGCAGGTATCAGTAGTAATGTGCAAGTGGCAGGTATTTTCGATATCCCCAATACCGATTTGGCAAGTCAGCTACTCGCCGAAATGCTTTGGTATTTCTACGAAGGATTTAACTTCCGTATCAAAGAACTACCTGTGATAAACGACGAGAATTACACTAAATACATCGTACCCATTGAAGATATCCAAATAGAGTTCTTCAAAAGTACGCAAACCGAACGCTGGTGGATGAAACCCGGAGGCGATAAATACTCCGGACCTCAAAACCACATACCCTCCGGACTTATTCCTTGTCTACCTCAAGACTACGAAGAAGCCATTAGTGGCACTATCCCCGAACGTTGGTGGCGCTCCTATCGCAAATCAGTATAAGCAAATATCTTTTCTATAAAGTCATAGAAAATCGCAATTTCATTTACTTTAAATTCGCTTTTTGTTTCTTCATTCTTTATTCACCCTTACGGCTCGTACCGTTATTTGTTCGTTTTAGGTCTACTTTAGCTTCGCTTTCTCTTCAAATAGGTCTTGTCTTTCAGATTGATAGTCTTCACCAATTTCTCTTTAAGGCTTGTCCCCCTTCGGG
>NZ_KB291188.1:0-13090 GCF_000318255.2 Capnocytophaga sp. oral taxon 380 str. F0488 | reverse complement strand
AAGGCTTGTCCCCCTTCGGGGGTTCGGGGGCTTTCGTCATTCGTTATTCATCTTTTCCTTCACTTTCCCTTCACTTTTCCTTCACTTTCCCTTCATCTTTTCTTCGTTCATTCTTCATCTTTTCTTTGTTCATCGTTCGTCTTTCCTTCGTTCATTGTTCGTCTTTCCTTCGTTCATTGTTCGTCTTTTCTCTATCTGCCCGTGCAGGTCGCACCGCCTTTTATTCATTATAGACCCATTGTAAATCCATTGTAAATCCATTGTAGACCCATTGTAGACCCACTGTAGACCCACTGTAGACCCACTGAAGACCCACTGTAGACCCACTGTAGACCCACTGTAGACCCCCTGTAGACCCACTGTAGACCCACTGTAAACCCACTGTAAACCCACTGTAAACCCATTCTTTCTTCGCCTGTTGCTCGTTTTTCCCATAAGCCTTCTTTAATTTAACTATTAACCATTAATCACTAACCATTAATCATTAACCACTAACCATTAACCATTAACCATTAACCACTAACCATTAACCATTAACCATTAATCACTAACCATTAATCTTTATGATTTCAAATTTTTATATATCATTTTTTTATCCTATTTTTGTCGCGAAAAAACAAACTCTCTTCTATGTTATCATTATCTTTTGAAGAGAGTATAATCACTAAAATTATGTCATTAATCAAATCAATCTCAGGTATTCGTGGTACTATTGGAGGTGTACCCGATGAAAATCTAACCCCTATCGATGCCGTAAAATTCGCTGCCGCTTATGGTACGTGGCTCAAAGAAAACCTCAACAAAGCAAATATAAAGGTAGTTGTAGGAAGAGATGCACGTATTTCGGGCGAAATGATACAGAACTTAGTACAATACACTCTTGTAGGATTAGGCATTAATGTAGTGGATATCGGGCTAAGTACAACTCCTACCGTCGAAGTAGCTGTTACAATGGAAAAAGCCGATGGGGGCATTATTCTCACTGCAAGTCATAATCCTAAACAGTGGAACGCCCTAAAACTTCTCAATAATAAGGGAGAGTTCCTCAGTGCTAAAGAAGGTGAAAGAATTCTAACCATCGCTCAAGAGAACAAGGTGGTTTTTGCTGACGTAGAAGCTTTAGGAAGCATTTCTCACGATAATACCTATATTCAAAAACATATTGAGGCAGTGTTAGGGTTGCTAACATCTTCCACTATCGAAGCCATACGCAATTGTAAATTCAAAGTGGTTGTTGATGCGGTGAACTCCACAGGAGGTATTGCAATTCCAAAGTTATTGGAACATTTTGGCGTAGAAGTAGTTCGTTTGTATTGTGAACCAAACGGACATTTTCCTCATAACCCCGAACCTTTAAAAGAACATTTGGGAGACATCTGCAAAAAAGTACTTGAAGAAAAAGCCGATTTTGGTATCGTAGTAGACCCCGATGTAGATAGATTAGCTTTTATTACGGAAGAAGGTGAAATGTTCGGCGAAGAATATACTTTGGTTGCTTGCGCTGATTATATTTTAGGAAAAACCAAAGGAAATGTAGTCTCTAACCTCTCTTCTTCTCGTGCATTGAGAGATATAGCCGAAAAGCACGGAGTACAGTATGCAGCAGGAGCTGTAGGTGAGGTAAACGTAGTTGCTAAAATGAAAGAAGTGCACGCAATCATAGGTGGTGAAGGCAATGGAGGTATTATCTATCCTGAACTACACTATGGTCGTGACGCTTTGGTAGGTGTAGCGTTATTCCTTTCCTTACTTGCTGAAAGAAAATGCAGTGTAAAGACCTTGCGCAATAGTTATCCTGCTTATTATATGAGCAAGAACAAAATACAACTTACCAAAGACATTAACCCCGATAATATCCTACGTGAAATGCAAAAGAAGTACGCACACGAGCAAATCAATACTATCGATGGCTTAAAGATTGATTTTCCTCAAAGCTGGGTACACTTGCGAAAATCTAATACTGAACCTATTATTCGCATTTACACTGAAGCTAAAAATCAAGCAGAAGCCGATGAACTTGCTCTGCGTTTCATTGAAGAAATGAAAGCCGTTGCTTTTGTAAAGTAACTGATTCATAATTTACTAATTATTAAAACTCCCTATAAAGCTGTTAGCTTTATAGGGAGTTTTCTATATCTTTTTCTCTAATTCCTTAGAGCTCAAGAGCTTGTTTAGGATTGCCATTCATTAGAATCTCTACAGGATTTTCGAGAGCTTCTTTTACAGCTACTAAAAATCCTACTGATTCACGCCCATCGATGATACGGTGGTCGTATGAAAGAGCGACATACATTACAGGAGCAATCACTATCTGTCCGTTGCGCACGATAGGGCGGTCGACGATGTTGTGCATACCCAAAATCCCTGATTGTGGCGGATTGATGATAGGAGTAGAAAGCATAGAGCCAAACACGCCCCCATTAGTAATCGTAAAAGTACCACCGGTCATTTCATCTACCGTAATTTGTCCATCACGAGCGCGGGTAGCTAAACGTTTTACTTCGGCTTCCACACCTCTAAACGAAAGGTTCTCGGCATTGCGAATCACGGGAACCATCAAGCCTTTAGGTCCTGAAACGGCTATAGAGATGTCGCAGAAATCGTAAGTTACCTTGTCTTGTCCGTCAATCATCGAATTGACATCGGGGAAGAGTTTAAGAGCACGCACGACGGCTAAAGTAAAGAACGACATAAAGCCGAGGCTCACATTATGGCGCTCTTTGAAAGCGTCCTTATATTTGGCGCGCAACTCGTAAATAGCCGTCATATCCACTTCATTGAAGGTAGTGAGCATAGCGGTTTCATTCTTAGCACTCACCAAACGTTCGGCTACTTTTCGGCGCAACATACTCATCTTAGTACGCACTTCTTTGCGAACGCCACCCGTAGGAGTCCCCATCGAAGGTTTAGAGGCTTTAAGTGCATCATCTTTGGTAATACGACCGCCTTTGCCTGTACCCACTACTGCTGATACAGGAATCTCGCGTTCTGCTAATATTTTACGAGCGGCAGGACTTGGAACTTGCTTTGCAGAAGATGCAGGTGCTATAGGAGCTGTGGAAGGTGCAGGAGCTGTAGGTTTGGGTGTCTCAGGAGCTTCCTGTTTAACTGGTTGTAATGGTGAAGTACCTGCTGATGAAGCTCCTACTGGTGCTTTTGCTTTAGTATCAATCAGGCATACCACTTGTCCTACTTTTACAGCTTCGCCTTCTTCGGCTTTCAGTGTAATGACTCCACTGGCTTCAGCGGGAAGTTCGAGAGTAGCCTTATCGGAATCCACTTCGGCAACAGCTTGGTCTTTGGTTACATAATCACCCGTTTTTACAAGCCAACGGGCTATTTCTACTTCGGTGATAGATTCCCCAGGTGAAGGGACTTTCATTTCCAACATATCGTTTAGTTTTAGGTGTTAGGTGTTAGTTATTTCGTCGTTAAAAAGTTTTTCAATTTTGCTAATAAGCCTTTGCGTTCTTGTTTATCATTTTGCAAGAGAGTTTCAAGTTCTTGTCGGTTGAGGGTTATAAGCATATAGTGACCATCGAGTTTTTGTATTTTCTCTTGAGGCAATCGCTCTAAAAAGGTTTGGTAATCGAGTCCGTCGAGTACCTCATAAGCATCAGGGTCGTTTTCATCGCCGTTGATAACTACCAAACTAATGCGCCATAACTTTACATCGTCTTGACTGAGGTTTACTTGGGTGAAATCTACAAAAGGCGGATATTCATATGGCAAGATAGTAGGAACGCCCTCTGTAAGAGCATAAGCTCCCATCACCTCTCCTCTGTCATTTCTAAAAAACTGCTGACGTGCGATATATGCATCAGGGTGCTCATATAGTTGCTTTTCTATGAGCTGACTAAAGGCTTTTACCTTATCTTCGGCAGCTAATAACCCGTTTATCATTTCGTCTGACAAACATATAGGGCGGTAGACACCGAACAGATAAGATCCTCCTTTTTCACCTTCATAACATTTGATACCAAATTTAATATCGTTTCTATAATCGTATGTAATGGCATTGGGCTCATAAACCTCTCCTTCTTCATCAACTACTTTGCTACCCAATGCAGTGGCTATTTTGCCAATAAACTCGTACGCACCTAACCAATCGGCTTCGGTACTAGGAGTAAAGACGCGCACACCGTAGTCTTGGGTTTCGGTGTCGTAAGAGACCTCAAAACCGCGACCACTGATGCCTTCTTGTCCCATCAGCATATAGCCCCAATCACTGAGCGGTGCGTTCATCACTTGAGAGTAATGCTCGTCGTTATCATCAATAGAGTATTGTACAAATCCCTCACGCTGGAGGTCGAGCAATTGCTGAGGAGTCATTTCTTCAGGTGCTTGTGTATTTTTAATGTAAAAAGTTCGACTCATCTTTTTAGGTGTTATGTGTTAGAAAGCTCCGTTCCTCATAGGGGTTGAACTTTACCAAAGTTTGCGACGAATTGCTCGTCGTGCTACGACTTAGGTTCATAAGGTGGTATATCTAACTTTTCAGGATTTCCTTTTAGAGTAACTAAAATCACTCCGTTTTTAGCTTTCTCACCGTATTTTTCAGTAGCTTTTTTGTCTTTTAGCACTACGATACTCTCTACTCTTTTAGGGCTGACATTGTTCATAAAAAGCTTTCCTACTTCAGGATCTGAAAACTCTACATCATTGACAACAATTAGAGGAAAAGCTTTATTAGAATTTTCTATTCCTGATAGGTTATCTTTCTTAGAAGTGTCTTTACTTTTCTTCAAAGTAATGATAACCACTCCTTTTTCGCCTTTACTACCATATAAAGCAGTGGCAGAAGGATCTTTAAGTACCTTAATATTCTCAATATCATTGGGATCAATTGCGTTTAAAAAGATACTACCTATCTTATTATCGTCTATCATAACGTCATTCACCACGAACAAGGGTGAATATTGCTCTTGTGATGCACACCTGATAACTGTTTTTTGCGCTGATAGTGCATAAGTGGTTATCAGCAATAGTAATGTAATAATTCGTTTCATATCAATTGGTATTTTTAGTTTTTTCTTATTCAAATACAGCTGCGATAGCTTCGTTGTGGCGTTTGCGGTCACGGGTATGGCTACCAGAGGCAGGGGCCGCATAGGCGGGAGTACCTACATAACGCCATTTTACCAAATCGAAATTCATTAACATATAACCATAAGCGCCCATATTTTTAGGTTCTTCTTGCGCCCAAATAAAGTCGGTGGCGTGTTTGTACTTCGTTATAATGGTTTTGAGTTGTGTTAGCGGTAGCGGGAACAACTGCTCGATGCGCACTAAGGCTATATCATCTCTGCCAAGTTTTTCGCGTTCGGCATAGAGGTCGTAGTAATAGCGACCAGAGCAAAATACTACGCGTTTTACTTTTTGAGCTTTAGCGATAGGGTTGTCTAACACCTCTTGGAACTGTCCGCCAGCTAAGTCTTCCACAGTTGAAATCACTTGGGGGTGACGCAATAAGCTTTTAGGAGTGAATATTACCAACGGCTTACGGAAGGTAGTCTTCATTTGGCGACGTAGTAGGTGGAAAAAGTTAGCGGGGGTAGTACAATTGGCTACATACATATTGTTCTCAGCACAGAGTTGCAAATAGCGTTCTATACGTGCCGAAGAGTGCTCAGCTCCTTGTCCTTCATAACCGTGAGGGAGTAACATTACCAATCCGTCTTGTACTTTCCATTTGTCTTCACCACAACAGATATACTGGTCAATCATTATTTGCGCACCATTGGAAAAATCGCCGAACTGTGCTTCCCATATGGTAAGCGTGCGCGGACTTGCCATTGCATAGCCGTACTCATAGCCCAAGACTCCATATTCGGATAACAGCGAATTGTAGATATGGAAAGTACCTGTTGCCAATTGTTTGGCTTTGAGGTCTTGCAAGAAGCATATTTCTTCTTCGGTATCTTCTGTTTTGAGCACGGCGTGACGATGCGAGAATGTACCGCGTTGCACATCTTCCCCAGTGATACGTACATCATAGCCCTCAGTAAGGAGTGAACCATACGCCAAGAGTTCTGCCATTCCCCAATCGATATGGTTGTGTGCATACGCCTCTTTACGGTCGGCTACAATCTTTTTCACCTTACTGATAAAAGGTTTATCGGCAGGCAATTCAGTAAGAGCCTTGGCTATTGTGTCAAGTTTTCCTTTGCTAATAGTCGTATCTACCTTTTGTAACATTTGTTTTGGCGATGCTATTTCAAAACCTTGCCATTCGGTTTGCATAAAAGGTTTTAATATCGTAAGTGGTTCGCGACGAGATGCTTCGAGGTCGGCATCAAGAGTAGCTTTATAAGCGTTCTCTATCTCGGTAACATAACTTTGCTGTATGAGCCCTTCTTCGATTAGCTTCTGTGCGTAAATATTGCGGGGATTGTCGTGCTTACTTATAATTTTGTACAAAAGAGGTTGTGTAAAACGCGGTTCATCGCCCTCATTATGACCGTATTTGCGATAGCCAAAGAGATTGATATACACATCTTTGCCAAAGGCTTGTCGGTAATCGACTGCCAAGAGAAAAGTGCGCACTACGGCTTCGGCATCGTCGGCATTTACGTGAAGCACAGGCGAATCGTTCATCTTTGCAATATCGGTACAGTACAACGACGAACGCGAGTCGGCAAAATTAGCAGTGAACCCTACTTGGTTGTTTATTACTATATGCACGGTACCCGCATTGGTGAAGCCTCTCAAGCCACACATCTGCACCGTTTCGTAGACGATACCCTGCCCTGACACAGCAGCATCACCGTGAATGATGATAGGCAAGGCTTGTCGGAAATTCTCTTGACAATAGTGGTCTTGTTTCGCACGAGTAATACCTCCTACAACGGCATCTACAGATTCGAGATGCGAAGGGTTAGGTACCAAATTCATATCTACGGTTTTTCCGGCACGAGTAGTGCGTTGGGTGGTGATACCCAAGTGGTATTTCACATCACCGTCGAACCAATCGTCCATTTCGTAATCCTTACCGTCGAACTCGGAAAAGATATCCTTTGGATTCTTGCCGAACACATTGGCTAATACATTTAATCGCCCACGGTGCGCCATACCGAGTACTACGTGTTTTACTCCTTGCTCGGCAGCAGCTTCCACCATAAAGTCGAGACCTGCGATGAGTGCATCGTTGCCTTCAAGCGAAAAGCGTTTTTGACCTACATACTTAGTATGAAGGAAGTTCTCAAAAGAAGTGGCTTCATTAAGTTTGTTAAGGATTTGCAGTTTTTCTTCCTTAGAAAACTGAGGTTTATTGTCATTTTGCTGTAATCGTTTGGTGAACCAATCGCGTTCTTGGGGATTGTGAATATACTGATATTCTACCCCTATCGACTTACAATAAGTAGTATTCAACGCCTCAATAATTGCACTTAAAGGCGAGGGAGCTAAGCCTATTTCACGAGCAGCATCGAAGGTAGTATTGAGGTCAGCCGTTGTAAGTCCGTAGTTTTCGATAGCCAAAGTAGGTGTATATGGCTCACGAGGACGTAGCGGATTAATTTGTGCGAATAAGTGACCGTAAGTGCGATAACCATTGATGAGGTTAAGCACGGCAAACTCTTTCTTGACAGTTTCGGAAAGCGCAGGGTTTTCGTTACCCACCACTTGTTGTACCATTACGGGTACCGCTTCTTCTACCGGAGTGCTGTATTGCTCTTGAGCAAAATCGAAACCTTGAAAGAAAGCACGCCAACTGGGTTCTACCGCATCGGGGTTTTCGAGATATTTATCGTATAAATCACCAAAATAAGCCGTACTTGCGGCATTCAAAAAAGAATACTTATCCATAAAAAGCAATTGTTTCGTTTATTTTTCATTAATGATAGGCAAAGGTAATGTTTTGTTTTGGAATAACCATACTTTTTATGAAATATTTTTAAGATAATGTATTAGTAATTTGGGAATTAGCCAATTAGAAAATTAGTAAATAAGAATTCTGACTAAAAAAGGAATATCTAACCTTATAGAAATCTTAAAAATCAATAAAAATTGAAACTATAAAATAGTTGTGATATTAAAAAAATATCAACTCATTAGACGGATCATTTTCTTTATATAGATATTATCTATGAGAAATGAGGAAAAAAGAGCCATTTTGGAGGGAGTTTGACCGAAGGTAGACCGAAGCTAAAGCGAAGCTAAGACGAACAAAAGACGAACAAAAGACGAAGGAACACTAATAATAACCTATATATTAGATGCTTATAAGAGCAATTTGTGATAGATAAAATCTATTGAAAAGAGGAAATTTAGTAATGTTTATTCTGAAAATGTAGGGATATGGAGCTTGTCAGAAAAGTTTTGTTTTGTGAAGGCAATTTGCCAATCACCTCTACAATATAACTAAAAGAAATTGATTATCAATGTAATCAACTTTTCCAAAAGTGCGAGCCACACAGGCAACTTTGGCAAAGTATAGCGACGCAAATGCGATTTTAAGACTTTTAGAACAGCCTGAATGTAGCTCTTGAAGTATCTTGGCACTTTTTTTGTAATTATATATTTCTAAAAGATTTGGTTTTTATGAAGAAATACTTTTTTATAGCACTCCTCTGCTGGGGAGGTACTGCTCTTTGGTCTCAAAACAGCGAGGAAATAAGTAAAGAACGCGCTGGTTATGAACAACCTTATCACCCTGAGGAAGACGGTGATGCACGTATTACACAACTGCTAAAACAAGCTAAAAAAGAACACAAAAAAGTGTTGGTGCAAATAGGTGGGAATTGGTGTGTGTGGTGCTTGCGCTTTAACCATTTGGTGACTACTACGCCTGAACTGAAAAGTATTTTGGATAAGAAATATATTTTTTATCACCTAAACTTCTCACCTGAAAACAAGAATGAAAAAGCTTTTAAAAAGTACGGAAACCCTGGCGCACAATATGGTTATCCCTCTTTTTTGATTCTCAACGAAAAAGGAGATGTGCTTTTCACTCAAAAAAGTGAAGATTTAGAATCGGGGAAGGGGTATGATGTGAAGAAAGTAAAGAAATTCTTGCAAGGAAGGTTGTAATTTGCAAATTAGAAAATTAGAGAATTAGCAGATTGTGTTATTGACTAAATTGACTAATAAGTTTGATAATTTCAAGGGCTTGAGTGGCAGGGACGGGATTGGCACCTTTGCCTGTTAAAGCTTGGTAAAGGTCGTTATAAAAAAGCCAATAGTTACCGTGTTGGGCAGTGGTAAACAAACGTTTTTCAAGTGTATGGAGAATGCCATTGGGCTCGGTAACAGAAGGTAGCCACTGAGAGGCGGAAGGGATAGTGCCCGCTACTAAGGCTTTTTCTTGTCCGTCGAACCGCTGTTGAAGGAAGGAACCCTTAGTACCGTGCAAGGTGTACTCCCATTGGCGTTCCAAAGCATAGGTAGTGGATTTAAGACGGACGCGTAGTTCGTTTTCGTAAAAGAGAATCAGTTCAAAATAATCGTCGGTTTGAGTACCTTTGCGAAGGTAACCCAAATCGGCGTATACGTTTTTAGGAGTACCGAATAGCTGGAGCGCTTGGTCTATGAGATGTGCCCCTAAATCGTAGAGAGCCCCTCCCCCACGTTCGGGAGTTTCCTTATGAGCCTTGGCACTAATTTCAGTGCGGAAACGGTCGAAGCGCATTTCTACTTCTTTGAGTTCGCCCAACACACCACTGTTTACTATTTCTTTCACCTTTAAATAATCGGCATCATAACGCCTATTTTGGTAAACGGAAAGCAGCTTGCCTTGTTTTGTAGCCAATGTATTGAGTTCTTCAGCCTGCTCGACAGTAACGGTAAAAGGCTTTTCTACCAATACATTCTTATTTGCTAATAACGCTTCTTTGGCATACTCATAATGGGTTTGCACGGGGGTATTGACCACTACCAAATCTACCGCAGGGTCTTGTAGCATTTCGTTTACTGAGCGATAAAGTTTAGCACCAGGATATAGAGCGCGCGAATCGGAACGATGGCGTTCTACTATCGCATAGAGTTGATACTGTGGGTGTTGTGCTATGAAAGGGGCGTGAAATACCCGTCCACTCATACCAAAGCTGGCAAGGGCTACATTAATAGTCATTAGATAAGTATTTATAATTCTTTTAGGGAATTGATAATGTCCTTCATCTGCTGGTAATTCTTTTCTTTTTTGCTAGCTAACGTCCAGGTAAAAACTTGGTAGTAGGTCTTTTTAGTTTCGACAATAGCCACCACGTAAAAGACTCCGATACCATTGACGGTTTCCGTAGTTTCAACTACTACAGCAGGATATTTATTAATGGTAGTTTCGGTAATTTGTTTATCAGTAGGGCGCATCATCTTAGCTTCTGCCCAACCTTTTTTGCAGATGCTAAAATAGTCCTTTAATCCGAAGGATTTAACAAAGGCTTTTTTGTTTTTAATATGCAAAGAGTCCTTTAACACTTGGTAAAGCATCTCATTAAGCTCCTTGCGGTCTTCATCGATTACTGCAACAAAAAGCTCAGACTTACCGTTGCCATATTGCAGAGAGGCTTCTTCATAAAGATTATTTTGGCTGGTAAGAGAGTTAGGTAGTGTCATTTCATATCTATCTTCAACTTTCACTACTTGAGTGGCTTCAGAGGAGGTATCGCTCACTCTGCAAGCCGTAGCTAAAAGGAAGACAAAGATGAAATGCAAGTTACGTTTTAAACGCTTCATCTCTTTCCTAATTTAGTTTTTTCCGCCACAAAAGTATAAATAATTTTTAAACTAATCAACTTTTTAGCAAAAAAAATAAAACAAATACTTTTTTAGTTGAAAAAAAAGGTTGAATTTTGTACCCGAAAATACAAGAAGATGCTACCGCTGAAAGACACATTAAAACACAAAGGTTTACGGAATCAATTAGCTGATTTATTGAGAGAAAAAGGCATAAAGGACAAGCGTGTATTGGAGGCTATTCGCACGATACCACGCCATTTGTTTATGGACAGCAGTTTTGAAGACCACGCTTACCAAGATAAGGCTTTCCCGATAGAGGAAGGGCAAACTATCTCTCAACCCTATACCGTAGCTTTCCAAACGGAATTGCTACAAGTATCACCTCGACAAAAAGTATTGGAGATAGGTACGGGCAGTGGCTATCAAGCTAGTGTACTGCTATATTTAGGGGTACAGCTTTACACTATTGAGCGACAACAGAAACTCTTTAAGCAAACACAAAAACTACTTCCCAAACTAATGAATCGTACTGTGCATATGTACTTTGGCGACGGTTATAAAGGGATTCCTAACGAAGCGCCTTTTGACCGTATTTTGGTAACGGCAGGTGCTCCATATGTGCCGAAAGCGTTGCTTGCACAATTGGCGGTAGGAGGACGTTTAGTAATTCCGATAGGAGAAGAAACTCAAACAATGACGCTTTACGAGCGCATATCGGAAAAAGAATTTCACAAGACTACGCACGGTACTTTTCAGTTTGTACCGATGCTAAAAGAGAGAAACTGATGATTAATGGTGAGTGATTAATAATAATTTTATATGAGAACCATTGCTTTTGTTTTACTATCGTTATTACTGTTTTCGTGTAAAACAGTGCAACGCCCTAAAATGACAGCTCCTATGGATGAAGCTGCTATTAAGACCCTTAATGAAGGAACGTATTATGTGTATTCTGAGCCTATGGAAAAGCAAGCTCCCTTGTTCTTTCCGCTACTGCCCAAAGAATACCGAGAAACAGCGCTACCTTTAAGTAGGTTTAAACTGCAAGTAAAAGCAGATTCACTGTACGTGAGTTACCAAAAAGTGAAGGATAGCACGACTACTGTGAGAATGGTAGCTGGTTTTAAAGGCAAACAGAAGAAGAACTTTTGGCAACGCTATAATAGGTTTAGAATCTATCCGTTTATTCCTATTTATTTAGGAGTAGATATTGATAGAATACGCATAGCTCCTGATAAAGATGGGAATTTGTTAGTAGAAGTATATAAAGACCGACAAGGAGCGGTTATGTTTGTACAGTTTTTCAATACTTACTACGATACTTTTGTATTTAAACGTGAAGAACATAATGAATTACCTGAAAAAACTACAACAGAGTAGGTTGAAGATTTTTTGGAGTGACAGATAAAAAAGAGCAAAGCGACTTAACGTTTTGCTCTTTTTGTTTCTTAAATAAGTTTCTAAGGATAATGATATGGGAGATTTATTGCTTGACAAAGGTCATAGTAGAAGTATGTTTCTTTCCTTTATCATCTTCTATTGGAGAAGTAAAGGTAAGTTTATTCCCTGATATGGTAAAATTTAAAGAACCACCTTCTTGATTATTAATAAGTATTATTGTATTTTTTGAAACAGTGTATTTTCCAATTGTTTTTTTGAGTTCACAAGAACCATCATAAAAATAGGACACATATTCTTTGTCAGAAAAAACAAAATAAGGAAGTTCCTTACATTTTCCACAGAATAAATACTTAGGATATACTTCACAAGCATTCTTTCCATCAATAGTCATACTTTCAAACTTCCAAGTGCCAATCAAATCCTTGTTTTGTACGTTTCCTCCACTATCACTTTTGCTACAAGCGATAAGAGTTACTAAAATTACTGCCATAATGGCTACTACCTGTGTAACAGTGCGAAAGGTCGCCCACGCTACGTTTTTGTTTTTGTTTTTCATTGCTATTGTTACATAAAATTAAGTTTATACCTACTCTGTTCAGGCTTTTCGGTTACCGCCTTTTAAGTAGGTTTCACTATAACAGAGCAATAAAAAAACGTGGGAACATTCCTTATTGCTCAATTTCTGAAGCCCGACCAAAGGCCATAAGTACAAAGCAAAAGGAATGCCCACGTAACCGCAGGCATTTCTACATTTACTTTTCCTGTACTTATTGAAAAATTGGTCGTTTTCAGAAATTAGGAAACTGTAAAGCGAAACGCTATATGTTATTTTATAATACTGTTTTAAAAACTATACAAGTTAGTACTTCTTATAATAGTTATTTTGGTTTAATGAGGCAAATGTACAAAAAAATATCATTCCTACAAAATAAAAGAGTATTTTTGACAAAAATATTGCGTTATCAACTTTGGCAAAGTTTGAAACCAAAACTGTAAGGAAGATTTATAAAGTACT
>NZ_KB291187.1:0-14466 GCF_000318255.2 Capnocytophaga sp. oral taxon 380 str. F0488 | reverse complement strand
CTATAATATTGAAATCAATCGGGGTCTAAATCCGTGCAATCCGTGTAATCTGTGCGAGACATTTAAAACAGCAAAGCTGTTTATTTGTTTGATTTTTTTAAGATTTGAGAGATTTCTGTAGCGTAAGCTACACTTTTCTTACATCAAACTCACATCAATTAACCACTAATCATTAATCAGTCGCTTTCTCCATTGCTTCATCAAACAAAGGTTTATAGAATTCAGGCAGTTCTTTTTGGAATTTATTTTGGTAAACCCTTTGTAGTACCTCATAAGGTTGCAGGTCGTTTAAAGTAATTTCCTTTTGCAAAGTTTCCTTTGTAGTGTTTTGTTGCTGTTGGTAGCGCACATCTATACGCGCCAAGCGTACGTGTTTATGAGCGATAGCTTTCAGTATGCTGTTTTTGAGTTCAGGAGCAGGTTCGTTTAGTAATACTTTTACTTCTAAATAAGGAGCAGGAGTATGAGTAGTTCCCTTAGGTAAAGAAGCCAAAGCATTCAGCACTTCTTTAACCGGTAGTGGTTGTTCAGGCACGCTTAACATAGGAGTATGCAACGGAATAGGCACCGTTTTAATATCCTGTACACGTCCTTCTTCTAATGAAAAAGCTACCACTTGATGCTGATAATGCTTTTCTGAAAATGATAAAGGTATAGGGCTTCCCGAGTAGCGTATATGAGCTTTACCACCTAAGGCTTGAGCTTTGTGAATATGTCCCAAAGCAATGTATTGTAACGCGTTAGGAAAGCTCGTTGGTTTGAAGCCTTCTATTCCCCCAATAATAGGACGCTCAGCCGTGTCCTCATCGCTGAGTTCTGCTCCCAAAGCGTGCAGATGTCCCATAGCAATCAGCGGTTTCCCTTTGGCAATAGTCAAAGCCTTTTCCGTAATTTCGCGGTAGAAGGCTTCCACCCCTTGAGTATAATCGGGGTTAGTATCTTCATTTTTAGGAGTATCCCCTAAGCGGAGAAAAGGCACGGCAAGGCAGTAAGCCATTACTTCCCCTTTTTCGTAAAGCGGAATGATAAGACGTTTGTAATCTATCTCTCTCTGTTCATTTCTTTTCACATATCCCACCAAATGCACTTGTGTATCTTCCAAGAGCGGTTGTGGCATTTCAAGGCGTACAGGCGAATCGTGATTACCCGCAATAGCTATAATTTGCAGTTGGGGGAAGCGCTCAGTTGCTTGATGAAGAAAATGATAAAACTGCTTTACCGATGCCACTGCAGGGTTAGCAGTATCAAACACATCTCCACTGATAAGTAAAACATCAGTATGTTGTTCTTCAATAATTTGCAAAAGATTATCCAAGAAATATTGATGTTCGTTATAGCGGTCGTATTGGTAAAACGTTTGTCCTAAGTGCCAATCGGCAGTATGTAGCAAGTTCATTTTTCAGTTATTTATTTTCTCAAATGGCAAAAATAATGTATATTTGCCATATTTTTGTATACTAATGGAAAATAATTATAAAATGGTAGCCAAAACTTTCTTTGGCTTTGAAGATATTTTAGCTGATGAATTGCGCAATTTAGGGGCTATGCACATAACCAAAGGCGTTCGCAGTGTACAGTTCGAAGGTGATAAAGGCTTTATGTATAAGGCGAACCTCTGCTTGCGTACCGCTTTAAAAATACTGAAACCTATTGCTTCTTTTTATGTGCGTAACGAGAAAGAATATTACCAAAAACTCTATGACTTCAATTGGCAAACCTACCTAAGAGTAGACCAGACCTTCGCTGTTACAGCCACCTTACAAACCGAACTTTTTAATCACTCTCAATACGTGGCTTTAAAAGCCAAAGATGCCATTGCTGATGCTTTTCGCAATGCCACAGGTCGTCGTCCCAATGTAGATGTACTACACCCCGATTTGGAGATACATATTCATATTCAGCGCAACGAAGTAATTGTGTCACTCGATAGTTCGGGCAATTCACTGCATCAGCGCGGGTATCGTACAGCTACCAATATAGCTCCTATCAACGAGGTGCTCGCTGCTGGTATCCTATTACTCAGCGGTTGGCAGGGGCAGTGTGATTTCTTAGACCCTATGTGTGGTAGTGGTACTTTTTTGATAGAAGCAGCTATGATAGCTTGTAATATTCCAGCCAATGTACACCGAAAAGAGTTCGCTTTTGAACGTTGGAACGATTTTGATGAAGACCTCTTTAATCTTATCTTTGGCAGTTGTATTAAAAAAATACGAGAGTTTCACCACCAAATTGTAGGATATGATAAAGCACCGTCAGCAGTAGCTAAAGCCAAAGATAACTTAAAAAATGCTGACCTATCTGAGTACATTCAAGTATTCCAAAAAGACTTTTTTGCTACTGAAAAAGAAGATAAACAGCAACCATTACATATGGTGTTCAATCCTCCTTACAATGAGCGTCTACAAACCGATGTAGAACAGCTTTACTCATCGATAGGCAACACTCTTAAACATCATTACCCCAATACCGATGCGTGGTTTATCACTTCTAATTTAGAAGGTATAAAATATGTAGGATTGCGTCCTTCACGAAAAATAAAACTCTTTAATGGTAAATTAGAAAGCCGATTGTTACAATATAAGATGTACGAAGGAAGTAAGAAAGCTAAAAAACAAGCCGAAGAGTAAAGTTCTATTTTACAAAGGGCATTACCATT
Organism: Capnocytophaga sp. oral taxon 380 str. F0488; assembly: GCF_000318255.2. Lineage (NCBI taxonomy): Bacteria > Pseudomonadati > Bacteroidota > Flavobacteriia > Flavobacteriales > Flavobacteriaceae > Capnocytophaga > Capnocytophaga sp. oral taxon 380. The sequence continues at coordinate 11,810 of NZ_KB291187.1, read as the reverse complement.
AAATAGAAATTGAGGTATTGCCCCAATAATATAAGGACAGCTGTTCCCAAAAGGAGCAGCTTTTTTTGTTTGGCTCGTGAGGATAACAAGATGAGAAAAGGTAGTGCAAAACTGAGAATAAGCATTGCTACAATAGCCTCTCCATAGCCTTTGCTGAGAAGAGTTTGGTAATAAACAGTTTCTTCGGGAATATTGGCGTACCATATTAGCATATATTGTGAGAACCACAAATACGCCCAGAAAATAGAGAATCCAAAGAGGTATTTTCCTAAATCGTGATAGTGCTCTGGCTTGCTAAATAGAGTGATGAGGGCAATACCTGAGAGCAGAAAACTGCTGAGCAATTGCCACGCAAAGAGGGTGCTGTGCCATTCGGGAGTAAGACTTAAAAACCAATCCCACGCCATTGGAGTTTCGGTAAGAAAGAAAATGACTAAAAATAGTACGTGAGGTGTTAAAGTCTTAAACTTTTTTAAAGTATAGCGATACCCCACCCATACTGCCATATAGCCCACAGTACGCAACAGAAAATAAGGTTCGTGATGCACTATGTACAGCACTCCCAACAAAACTAATAATACTAACCATAAAGGTGTTGTGATACGCTTCATTATAGGGTATAAATCGGTTACCCATTCCGCGTGAGTTACTTTGTTGATAGCATAGAATACCAATACCCCTACCAACGTAAGCGCTATAAACAACAGAATTGAATATGTTAAAAACAATATGCTCATACTTCTTACCTCTTATCTCTTAGCTGTTCAACGTACATTGCTACTTGCCAGCGTTCTTTCTCACTCAGCTGATTAGCAAAAGCGGGCATTGTATTGCGTCCGTAGTAGAGCACGTGGTAAATGCTACCTTCGGTGAGCTCTCTGCTCTTGTAGTTGGGAACGCCTAAAATTTTCTCTCTTTGCACTAAAATGCCTTTGCCGTCACCTTTCTCACCGTGACAGAGCGCACAATAGATACCGTAAAGTTTTTTGCCATCGGTTAGGTTTTGAGTTTGTTGTAGAGTATCAGTTGCTAAAGGGTTGTGCAATTGTGCTTTGGCTAGCTCATACCCTTCAATAGTATTAGGGAAGCGGTAGGGCAACTCACCTCTTTTTACAGTGTGTTCAGGAGGGGAGAGCGGTGTGACTTCATAAGTTTTATAAGCAGGACTCTCATACATATCGGGCATAAATTCAATGTTGCGCTCTTGTTTGTTCCTACAACCAACTACCAATAATATTAGCAATAAATACTTTATATAATTATTAAAATGTTTCATTTCTTACCTCTTACTTCTTATCTCTTACCTGAATTACAAATTTATCATCACTACTTTTCTTTATAGGATTTTCAGCTTTTTTGAATGGATATAACCTACTTCTGATAAAGAAACTAATCACCAATAGATGCGCTGCAAAATATACAACCAACTCGAATATTATGGGTACAAAAGCGGGGAGGTTTTGCCAGAAAGTGGCATTAGGCTTTCCACCAATATCCATTGGCCAGTCTTTTATCATTGTGAAATAGGTAAGCCAACACCCGAAAAACAAGCCTATGAGTCCGTATAGAAAAGTGGCTTTACCTAAGCGAGTGCGCTTGAGCCCTAAGGTTTCGTCTAAACCGTGTACATAGAAAGGCGTATATACTTCTTGAATTTCCTTGCCTTCTGATTTTAATTCTTTTATTTTATCTAAAAGATTTTTAGGAGAGGTAAGAGTTAAGAGGTAAGAGTTAAGAGACTCCTGCCCGCTAACATCTGTCCCCTGACACCTGTCTCCTAACACCTGAGACCTGCCCCCTTTCACCTCAGCTTGTGCAATCATCGGAAAACTTCTTGCATATAATAAAAACAACAAAAAGAAAAATCCCAAAGTGCCTACAAATATCCCTATATCCACCCACGTAGGACTGAACATCGTCCACGACGACGGCAGATAACCGCGGTGTAGTGAGGTAACGATAATCACAAAACGTTCGAACCACATCCCTACACATACTACCAAAGCAACACCTACTGAGAAAGTGATACTACGACGTAACTTTTTGAACCAAAGCAGTTGAGGGAGAACTATATTGCAAATAATCATCGTCCAGAATGCCCACGCATAAGCACCTGTAGCACGATTTATGAAGACGTATTCTTCAAACTCCGAGTGAGAGCGCATTGCCATAAAAAACTCGGTGAGGTAAGCAACCGCTACAATACTACCTGCTACTAACATCACAGTGTTCATCAGCTCGATGTGTTTGAGGGTGATATAGGCTTCTAACTTACATACTTTGCGCAAGATAATAAGTAGCAAGCTCACCATTGCAAAACCCGAAAAGATAGCTCCTGCTACAAAGTAGGGCGGGAAGATAGTAGTGTGCCAACCAGAGACTACCGAAGTAGCAAAATCGAAAGAGACAATAGTATGCACCGAAATGACTAACGGAGTGGCAATACCTGCCAAGAGCAACATTGTTTCTTCCATACGTTGCCAATCTTTGGCACGACCACTCCACCCAAAACTCAGCAAGCTGTAAATCTTCTTCTGAAAAGGCTTGAAAGCACGGTCGCGGAGCATCGCAAAATCGGGGAGTAAGCCCACCCACCAAAACACTAAGGATACCGAAAAGTAGGTAGCAATAGCAAAAACATCCCATAGCAAAGGCGAGTTAAAATTGTCCCACAACGAGCCGTATTGGTTAGGAATAGGCAAGTTGAAATGCAATAACCACGGTCTGCCCAAATGCAGTATCGGGAAGATACTCGCTTGCAAGACAGCGAAAATAGTCATTGCTTCAGCCGAGCGATTGATAGCTACCCGCCACTGTTGGCGAAAGAGCAACAATACCGCCGAGATAAGCGTCCCCGCGTGCCCGATACCTATCCACCACACAAAGTTGGTGATGTCCCACGCCCAGCCTACGCTTTTGTTGAGCCCCCAAGCGCCTATACCATCGCGCAAGGTTACCCATATTGCCCATACCCCCCAGAGGGTCGCCAAGAGGGTAATGCCAAAGGCAATCCACCACGCACGCGAAGCACGACCTTCGATGGGGTGCGCTATATCTTCACTGATGGTATGATAGGATTTATTTACCATTTACTTTTCACTTTTCACTATTCACTACTTTCACTTGATACACCACATTAGGGTCGGTGTTGAGCTCTGCCAAAAGCTGATACATACGATCGCTGGCACTGAGTTGGGCAATTTTGCTTCCTTCTTCGTTGGCATCGCCAAATACCATAGCTCCTGTATTACAAGCCGCGGCACAAGCTACTACATTGTTGAACTCTCCTGGGGCGACCGCACGACCTTCTCTTTTGGCTTTCAGTATTACTGCTTGGGTGTTCTGGATACAGAGGGAACACTTTTCCATTACCCCTCGCGAACGTACCGTTACATCGGGGTTGAGCACCATACGCCCTATTTCGTTGTTCATATTGTAGTTGAACTGCTTGTTTTCACTATACTGAAACCAGTTGAATCGGCGTACTTTGTAAGGGCAGTTGTTGGCGCAATAACGCGTGCCTACACAGCGGTTGTAAGCCATTTGGTTTTGTCCTTGCTGTCCGTGAGCGGTAGCGATTACAGGGCAAACAGTCTCACAAGGGGCATTATTACAATGCTGACACATCACGGGCTGAAAGCCTACGCACCTTTGTTCGTTTTCTCTTGATTCATAACGGTCGATGCGCAACCAGTGCATATCGCGCGAGCGACGCACTTCTTCTTTGCCTACTACGGGCACATTGTTCTCGGCGTGGCAAGCGATCACACAAGCCGCACAACCCGTGCAAGCATTCAGGTCGATAGAGAGTTTAAAGTGATGTGGGGTAGTAGGGTCTTTCTTGGTTTTAGGGGGGTGAGGGTTCCACACTTCCGCAGAGGAGTTTAAGAAAGTATCTAAACTGATTTCTTTCAGGATATTTTTGCGCCCTACCAATTCATTTTGCAGTTGCAAGCAGGCAAATTCGTGTGTGCCGTCTGCTTTTTCTATCTGTACGCCTTGGTTTTTACAATGGTCTTTATAAAGAGGAAAGGCATTCACGCCTATTTGCATTTCGGTTTGTATGCCTGCCTTGCGCCCATAACCTAAGGCAAGCCCCACACTGCCTTGTGCTTGTGCAGGGGTGATAAGTACAGGAACGATGATACTTTTGCCGTTAGCACTGATTTTCGCCTGATGTCCATCTAAAGCACCGTCGGCAGTACGCCAATTCTCAATACCTAAGGTTTGCGCATCGGTGGGGTGCATCGTGAGGAAGTTATCCCACGTAGTGCGGTGGATAGGGTCGGGGAGTTCTTGTAGCCAAGGATTGTTAGCTTGTTGTCCGTCGCCCAAAGCGGTGCTGATGTAGAGGGTGAGTTCAAAAGGCGCTTCCGATTGGCTTTCAAGCAGATTACCGATGGATATATCAGTAAAAGATTCTTTGGTGCGGAATAAACTTAGTCGTTCCTCTTCTTGTTGTTCAAAATCAAATCTTTTTTCCTTATCTACAAAAGTACCGTCGTGTAGGGCTTGTTCCCAAGGAAATCCTTTTAAAATATGGTTTTCCCAATGAGCTTTGATAAAATCGTAATAGCTCTCCTTGTGTCCTACCCATTGCAGGAAGCAGTCTTGCCATTGTTTGGTGTTGAAAAGCGGACGTATACAAGGCTGCATCAGTCCGTAGTGCCCGTATTTGAATTCTACATCGCCCCACGACTCTAAATAATGAGGTTGAGGTGCCCAAAGGGTCGTTTGCTGGGCAGTTTCATCAGCGCGCATCGCAAAGGATACCGAAAAAGGTACTTTCTTCAAGCCAGCGGCAAACACTTCGGCATTAGGCAAACTGTATAAGGGGTTGAGATTGTTGATGAAGAGGGCACCTACCTTGCCTTCGTTCATATCGATGAGTAGCTGTTGTAGAGCATTAACATTACCTTTACGGGTAAGCACGGGAGTTTGAAGCAAGAAAGCTTCACTTTGGAGATGTTCATTGATAGCAAAAGCGATTAATTGAGCTTCAACGCTATCAATACCTGTTACTATTAAGGCTTTGCTACCCGCTTTTTTGAGTTTGGAAGCTATTTTCTTTATTTTGTCTTCAATAGTAACTTTATTCTCCTCTTTTTCTATAATATAGGTTGGGAAATGAAAATGTTCATTCTCCTCAAAACCTTTTAGGTATTGGAAACAGTAAGCTAATGCTTTTTTCACTTGGTCAGGAGTGAGTGCGATACGCTCATCGGCATTAGCGCCTGTAAGGCTGAGGTTGGCTTCCAACTGAATATGGCGCGACATTCCGTTTGCTTTGCTGGGGATACGCCCTTGCGCATAGCCTGCTTCATAGCCCCCGCCATTCCAATCGCCCAAGAAATCGGCATCAAAGGAAACGATGAGCTTTGCCTTACTGAAATCGTAATCGGGCATTGCACGCAATCCATAGTGCCATTCAAAAGCGGTGAGGGTAGCATCTTCCGATACTGTATCGTATTCTACGAGTTTAAAGGTAGGGTATTTTTCTTTTAATAGTTCTACAAGAGCATAACTCGACGGACTTGCGAGTGTTTGACTGAGCATCACTATTTGTCTCCCTTCAGCTTTTGCTTTCTCTAAGGCAGTAACGACTTTAGTATCCAGCTGTTGCCATAATTCACCTCCTTGAGAGAGGGTAGGGGAGGGGTTTCTCTGCTCGTCATACAAACTCAATACCGATGCCAATATCCTTGCATTCACAGCCCCTCCTGCTTTGGCTTCGGGGTTGCGCAATACAGCAATGGGTCGCCCTTCACGAGTTTTCACCAGTACGCTGGCAAAGTCAAAACCATCGGCGATGCAAGTAGCGTAGTAATTGGCTTCACCTGCTACAATGCTTTCGGGCTGTATCACATACGGAATCGTTTTGTGTACCGCCCCTTCGCAACCTGCTAAGGCAGCCACCGCTGTAGAAAAACCTAAGAATTTTAGGAAATCCCGCCGTGATGTTGGTATGTTATGTATATTCTCATTCGTCATTTTAATAATCGTGTGTACAGTTTGTACTGCCCGTGCGGCTCGCACTTAGTAGTGGCATTTTGCACATTCTAAGCCTCCCATTTCGGCAACGGTTAGTTTGCTAACATTTAGCTTTTTAGCCAAAGCCTTGTGCACTTCTTCATAGTGCTGATAATAAGGGTTGTTAGCATTCACAGGCATTTGGCGATGGCACTCTATACACCACCCCATCGTAAGAGGAGCGTACTGGTGTACCACCTCCATTTGTTGTACTTCGCCGTGACATTTCTGACATTCCAATCCACCTACTGCTACGTGCTGACTGTGATTGAAATAAGTAAAGTCGGGGAGTTTGTGAATGCGTATCCACTGCACCCCTTTAGGAGTGCCCGTATAGCGAAATTTCTGCTCGTCCCAGCCTACTGCTTCGTATAATTTCTTGATTTCTTTGGTATAAAATTCCTTAGTGTAACCATTGGCGAGATCCTCCTCACCTTCATATTCCGAAATGGTATTATGGCAACCCATACATACATTGAGTGAGGGCACCCCTGCTACTGCCGAAGTCCGTGCCCCCGAATGGCAATATTTACAATCGATTTGGTTATCACCTGCGTGAATTTTATGAGAGAAGTGAATAGGTTGTATAGGTTCATAGCCCTCGTCTACCCCTATCTGCATCAGAAAGGCGTAAAGAGCGTAGGTAATGCCTAAAAAGGCAATGATAAGGGTTGATATAAAGATAATCTTTTTCAATTGATAATTCATAATTGACAATTGACAAATGCCGTTGCGTTACAAACTTTGGCAAAGTTGAAAATGTATTCTCTTTATTTGTTCTTTGGCACTTTCTAAATCGACGTTCTCAATCACCGCATTTGAGAGGGCAATGCGCTGGGCATCACTCCATTGTTGTGACATACGCGCTCGCACTTGGGCTTCGGTGCAATGGTCGCGTGCCATTACACGGGCAATGCGCACCTCCTCAGGTGCTGTAACCGTGATGATATAATCACAATCCTTATAGCTTCCACTTTCAAAGAGGATAGCAGCTTCTTTCAGTACATAGGGCGAAGTTTGCTTCTTTGTCCACTGTTTAAAATATTTTGCAAGGGCAGGATGTACAATGCCGTTGAGTATCGCTAATTTCTCAGAATTGTTGAACACAATCTGGGTGATATAAGCGCGGTTATATTCTCCATTTTGGTAAGCCTCCTCACCAAAAGCAGCCATAATGCGTTTCTTTACCTGTGCATTGTTAGCGATGAGGACTTTAGCTTGTTCATCTGAATTGAATACTGCGATACCTAAAGCAGCAAATTCTTTGGCTATAGTGCTCTTGCCACTACCAATACCTCCTGTGAGTCCTACTACCATCATTCTTTGCGTATTAGAAAATCAACGGAGGTCTCTTTCATAAAAGCTACCTTTATGCGTCGTTTATGAGTATTGAGTTGTAGTGGTATATGGTTGTCGGTTGCCTCGCACAAATCAGCAGTTACTTCTATATCGTTAGGAGTAAGGGTCTTTAAGATACTCAATTCACCTGTACAAAGTACACTCACTTCGTCGGGGAAGACTTTTACTTGACTCTCTTTCGGTACGCCCATCACCTTCACAGGTACGCGCAATTCCTGCTCGCTCACCTTATCGACAAAGGCTTGCATCACAATTTTATGAGCGTTATAATGTACCCAAGGAGTGCTTTTGAGCGTATAAGTTTCACCGAAATTGTCTTTTAGCGGACGTTTGTGACGGTATTGGAAAGTTACTTGTGTGAGCGTATCTATCACTTTTTGGCTACCTGAAGCTACTACCGAATCGGGTAAGAGGCGCAATTCCGTAAGTTGGTATTCTTTAGGGAATTCCACGTTTAGGTGTACTACTACGGGTATTTTTTTGGTGCGTTTGGGTACTAAGTATAGTTGTAGAGTATCGGAGACTACCGAGCGTATTCTGAAATTCGATAGGTAAGTATTGCTGAGTTTGTCCTTACTGCTTTTAGAGAGTGTATAAAAGTGTTCGCCCACTTCTTGTAAATCGGAGAAATCTACGGTAAGGGTAGCATTTTGTCGGTAGGATTTCAGAAGAGAAAAGCCATTGCCTTCTACTGTTATTCTCACGTAGTTAGGAGCAGAGGGTAGAAATACCTTGTCAGCTGGCAGATTGATAACCGTTACTGGTACCGATAATTCTCTGATGAGGTTTTTAGAGAGTTTCTTCAGCGACCAAATGAATACCGAGAGCAACAGGCATATCACAAAAGTGAGGTTGCGACGATTAGTGAAAAAGAGGCGAAATGGCTTCATAATTAGGTAAAAGGTAAAATTTGGCACAAAGGTATAAACTTTTATTGAGAGCACAAAATAATACTTATTAATACTTTAATGCAGTATATACCTATTATTAGAAAAGTATATACCTGTGAGGTCAGCGGTATATATCTATTACTAAACGGGTATATACACGTTACAGCTCGCGTATATACCCATTTGGTATTAGAATACTATTTGAGTATTTTCCTAATATAATTGGCTTCGTGGATACTTTGGATAAGGGCTTCGGATTGTTCAGTTTCGATGAGAGTTCTGAAAGCTTCTAAATTCTTGATATATTCATTGAGGGCTTTTAGCACATTGTCCTTATTCTCCAAAAAGATAGGACACCACATCTGAGCGTCGCTTTTTGCCAAACGCACCGTAGAGGCGAAACCTGTACTGGCTAAATCGAAGATTTGAGCTTCGTCTTTTTCTATCTCTAAAACGGTTTTGCCCAGCATAAACGAACTTACGTGCGAGAGGTGTGATACATAGGCAGTATGTAAGTCGTGGTCAGAAGGTTGCATCATCTTCACGCGCATATTAAGGGCTTTTACAATACTCAACGCACGGTCAAGCAGTTGCCAATTGCTTTTTTCTACTTCACAAAGTGCCATTACTTTCCCATCGAAGAGGTTGTAAAGAGCTGCCTCAGGTCCTGAATGCTCGGTACCTGCCATAGGGTGCGCTGCTACAAAATTTTGCCTATGAGGGTGCGTAGCTACTACCTCGCAGATGTGACCTTTCACAGAACCTGCGTCCATTACTAACGTGTGCTCGCCTACTTTATTGAGTACCTCTATAAGCACTTTGCCTATATGGTTCACGGGTACTGCTATGAGCACGAGGTCGGCATCGGTGAGATGGTTGTAATCTGTACTTTCATCGATGATGCCTAAGGCTAAGGCTTTTTCTATATGATTAGGGTTTAGGTCGATACCAGCAATGTGGTAGCCCAAACGTTTTTTTAATTCTAAGGCAAAGGAACCTCCTATGAGACCTAAGCCTATGATGACTGCTTTTTTCAATTCGATATTAATTAGCTAATTGTCTCATAGTGTAGAGCACCAATTCAGTGGGTGATTTTTCAGTAACTATCCAAATAGATTTATCTAAATCTACATCTATTGCGATGGGGGATACTGATTCTACGGGAAAGTCTTTTAACAATTTTCCTTTTTCGTCGTATAAATAGGCTTTTTTGGTGTTTTGTTCGTTTACTGAGACGTAGTTGATGCCACGAATACGGAACTGTTTAGGACGGGCATATTTACCTTCGGGAAGTTCAATGCGTTGCCCGCCTATGGTAAGTATATTACCCGAAAGAGAGGTAAGTGCATAACGATTACCTTCCCAATAAAAGGGTTCTACCAGCGATGGATTTGTGCGATTCATTCCTCCTTTCTCATCGATAGAAATAAGGTTGCCTTCTTGAGTGGTGAACATAAACAAGTTATTGAATACCAAAGGAGGATTGTTAGAGAAACGATAGTTACCCTTTACTGTTATTCTGTTTTCACCGTTGCGGTGCAAGATGTTAAAGATACCATTATCGGAAGGGTAGATAAGATAGTCTTTGCCATTGAAACGGTAATGCTTAGGAGTAAACAAAGGTTTTCCATTGGTGCGCTGTAAGAAGCCTTTCACTTGTTGTCCTTTTCTGTCTAACAGGTGCAAGATATTGTTTTCGGCAAAGAGGAAGCGGTATTCGCGATTGCTATCGTAATCGAAAACCTCCAAAGGTGTGATAGGGTTTTGATATTTTAGAGGGAAAGGCTCTACCACATTGCCGTTGCGGTCAATAATCCAGATAGACTTTTCGGTAGTGAAAGCCATTTGCAAGAAACCGTTTTTAAATAAATCGACCTGGTAAATAGGGCTTTGTATCTTTCCGTCTAAGCGTTTTTTCCACAAGAGAGAACCGTTGTTACCTATCAGATATAAATCGTTATTAGTGTCTTGCACGGCTATTTCGAGTTGTTTGGTGCGGTGGTTTAAGAGAATGGTAGGAGGGATAACCATTTGGTCGTCTAACGTAAGGCGGAAACGTTCTTTCATCTCATCGGAAAGAGTGCTTTCAGTTTGTTTTTGACTGATGAAGTTAAGCACGTAATAGTCGTTTTGAGGGGTTTGTTGGAATACTGCCCAGCGATAGTTTTCGGCTATATAAGGATATTTACTGCTAAAAGCTGTGTTGTCATAGAGATTTGTGAGTCGCGTAACACTTACGTTGGAAGCGCTGTTTTGTTCTAACCAATCGTAAGATTTATTGGCTGAAAGCACATTACCTCGTTGCATATCGTTGATTACTGAGGTAAGAAGGTCTCTGGTGGTAGTAAATACGAGAAACTTTTCATACACTCCGACGTATTTAGGGACAAACTGAGGTACAAAAGCCGTGAAAAAATCCATTGGGAGGTCGGGGTTGAGTTCGTACATAGAGAAATTGTGCTGAAAGTCTTCTGAGAGTACGGGCAACTGTTTGATGGTCTCATCTACATCAAAAGAAGAGGCGACCGCAAATTGACCTTCGGGGGTTTGAGCAAAAGCTACCCCATTGATAGAGGTTTTAAACGGATTATTGGTAGCTGTACTATCGTTTTGAGCGAGCTTATCGCCGTCGTCGAAAGTATAAGAAACGAGTGAACGCAAGCGTGCGGGAAGTACATTTAACACATTGTTTTGATAGGGTAGGGTGTGTGCCATTATATCGGCATTGGCATTGGCAATGAGTGCCATACCGCTGAAACGTATGTTGTTTTCTTCTAAGAAAAGGTCGAGAGAGACCCAATCTTTTACATTTTGCAATATCTCGGTTCCGAAGAACGATTTGAAGTAAGCATTTGCTTCGTCTTTTTGGAAGAAAAGAGTGGCAACGCATTCGGTATTACCTACTTTTTGGAGTTGTTCCAAAGACTGTTGCCGTGGTGTTTTAGTTTCTTGTTTCAGTTGTTGATAAGCCGAAACAGTCTCGGAATCGCCTATAACCAAGTTGTTATCGGCTATGGTGTAAAACCATTCTTTACCAAACTGAGCTTGTTTTTGGATTTGAGTATCGGCATTGCGCCAAAAACTAATAGTATCGTTACTAATACGGGGAGTTATGGCAAAGAAATGACCTTCGGTATCAAAAGCTACCCACAAGTTATCATCGGTGGGAATGCTATTAAGGAGTTTTACCTCGTGTGGGCGCAACTGATGAGGATTGAGCGTTTTCCAAAAGGTATTGTTAGCAATGGCACTGAGGAAGTTGTCTTTATCGTTGATGCGGAAAAGCATTTGCGTATTATCGGGGAAGAGCAAGGGTGTTACCTCCTCTTTCTTCTCTTTGGAATCGCAGGCGAGCAGGGATAAAAACAGCGTTATGTAAAAAAGAATGCGCATAATTAAGATGTTTCAATGAAAGCAGAGTAATATGCAATGAAGTGCAAAGGTAGGAAAAAAATTTTTAATACCAAAAATGCTGATAATGGCAATAATAGTAATTTAACTTTGGCAAAGTTTGAAACTAAGGTTGTAAGG
>NZ_KB291186.1:0-648 GCF_000318255.2 Capnocytophaga sp. oral taxon 380 str. F0488 | reverse complement strand
AAAAACTTATCTCTCCCTATTTTTGCTATCTGATGTATCTTATCTGATAACATATAATAGAGCTTCTTTCCTCCTATCTTGGGCAGTTCTCGCCGTATTTCCTGTACCATCTCAATAATTATACTCTCTCTGAGCGCTACCTCCTTAAACGATTTAACTGCTTTATAATGAGCTTGTCTGCTAATACCAAAACACTTGCAAAGAGTGCTTATCTTTTCTGTTTGGGAAAGTACTTCAATAACTCTTGTTCTAACTTTTTTTTTATTTCATCGCCCATTCCTGTTTCCTGACCAAGAATTTGAAAATAAGTCTTATAAACTTTATTCTCTAAAGTAGTTTCAGCAAAAGCCTCTTTAAGGGCTTTTAACTCCTTTTTAAGAGCTTGAAGCTCCCCGATTTCATCAATTGTTTCCACGCGTACTATTTTATTTAATAAGTGATTTTTACCATACTTTTTGAGCCATTTTTGAATTGTTGTACTTCCTCCAATGCCGTACTTGCGTCGGCAGTTTTCAATACTCAATCCGTTTCTCTCAATCTCTTCTACGATACTCAACTTAAAGCAATCACTGTACCGAACTGTTTCTTTCCTCCCTTTTGTCATATCTTTTTATGGTTTTTAGTGTAAACCTATTTCAGGATATGACA
>NZ_KB291185.1:111554-117429 GCF_000318255.2 Capnocytophaga sp. oral taxon 380 str. F0488 | reverse complement strand
GCAAATTTGGAAATGAGAAAATGGGGTGGTGTGGGGTCTTAGGGCATAAGCAATAGGGGAATGTGATGACGGAAAAGGGAAGTAATGACGGAGGACGAATGACAAATGACGAAAGGTGGGGCGATGAAAAAATTTATGGCGAATAACTACAAAATAGAAAAAGCTACCTTTGAGGGGTAGCTTTTTCTATTTAAACAATAAAAATTATGTTATGAAAGATGTTATTTTAGACTTTCGCCGGCTACTTTGCTCCAGCCTGGATTTTGATAGATTACCGAACCATCTAAATTGGCTTGATTTTGAGAAGTAAGACGGAAGGCGTCCATAGGGATTGGCTCGAAATAATGAGCGTCATTCCACTTATAACCATCGTAATAAAGATTGTTCACTTTATTGCGTTGGTAAGGACGCAAGTAGACGCTATTGGATTGTGGATTTACATTTCCTTTATCGGTGTCGCTTACTACTAATTTGGAAGTGCCATCTTGGTTTTTATACCAATCTTTCATAGTTCCCCAAATTTTGAATCCTTCGACAATATAAGGAGTGTTTTTAATCTGTTCCATAGAGCGCCAACGTTTTAGGTCAGCCCAACGCATACCCTCGGCAATAAACTCGTTACGACGTTCGCGACGGATATTGTAAAGCGTTGTATTCACCAGAGTTCCTGCGGAGTAAGCTCCCCAGTCGCCAAGTTTTTCTTTCTCCATATCGGTAGCATTGATGGTTTTTTGGAAATCGGGATCTACGTTAGCACGTGTTCTAAGAGCGCGCCAATAGCTTTGAGAAGAGCCATCGAGGGTACCATCGAGGAGATATTGAGCTTCCATATAGTTGAGTAAAGCTTCGGCACCACGAAAAACAATAGAGCCTGTAATACCGTGGTCGTGAGTAGTGGCATCGGCTTCTGAATAGTTCAATCCTTTTTTCACACGATAGCCTGTAGTAGCACGGGTTTCGGCAGGGTTAAGGATTTCGGGCACAGGTGCTTTTACAGGAGTCCCTTCGTGGTAATACAAGGTGTCGTTATCTAACTTAGTGAAGAGGCGCAAGCGGTCGTCGCGTTTTTCTATTGTATTGAAAAGAGTCTCATCGCCTAAATAGCCTGATCCTGATGCATAGATGGGCAAGCCGTTTTTCATTAGGTAAGAGTCTACGAGCCCTTTGGTATAGCCAGAGCCACCTCCGTTACGAGCTAATTCCATTTGGATATTATGCGTTTGTTCAGTTTTAGAATATTTACGCCAGAAGATAACCTCGTCATAAGATTCCATATTATCATCGGCAAACATCATAAAATAGCGATTCTTAATAGCCATACTGGCATCGCGAGCTACACGCACGCCAGAGTTAGGGGTAAGGTTATTTACCATCTTATCGGCGACTACTTTAGCAGCGTTTTTGGCTTCGGTAAGGAAGAACTTAATTTCATCATCGATATTGATACTGAAGTTACTCAAATAGCTTGCTTGAGCACCAGGCCAGCCAGCTCCTCCTGGCACTTGGGCAGTACCTTTGTGGTATTTAAGCCAAGTACCTTCGTAGAGTGCTACACGAGACTTGAGGAGATAAGCAGCGTTGAGATTGATGCGATTTTTGCCATTAGGGGTACTTTCGCTGAGCAGGGCGATGGCTTTGTCTAAATCGGAAAGGATAAAGCGGGCTACCTCATTTTGAGGACGGCGCTTGCTTTGCTCAGTTAAGATAGCGTTCTCGTCGGGCAATACTTCAGTAATGATGGGGAAGTCGCCAAAGTTTTGGAGTCTTACAAAATAGATTTGTGCTCTGAGCGCATAGACTTCTCCTATACACTGCTTAATATTAGCAGGGCTTCCTTTAATTTCATTGGCTTGGTATTTAGGAAGTACTTTCTCAAAGAAGTAGTTACATTTTCTGATAGACTCGAAATTCCATTCTTTACTAGTACTAGGCACACGCCATTCACCGGGTAAGAATCGAGCATTACCAGCTGGGGCAACTTGGTTATCGGTTGCATCGTCCGATTTGAAGACGGAAAGCCCGTATTGTCCTGGTGGAATAGTAGAGAAACTTACATCGGGATAGAGGTTGATAGCATAAGAGAGTAAGTCGCTTTCGGTATTAAAGAAGTTATCGGGGGTAACTTTATCCAAAGGCTCTCTATCTAAGAACTTATCGCAAGAGGTGAGCAATACTCCTGCTGATAAAGCTATATATTTTAAATATCTTTTCATAGTTTACTAAAATTAAAGAGTTATATTTAAACCAATTGCCCAAGTTTTTGAGATAGGATAAGTTTTAGCACCTTCGTCGCCATAACCGATACCTAACATTTCGGGGTCGTAAAGTTTGCTGAGCTTGGTAAAGGTGAGAATATTTTCACCTGAAATATAGACACGTAAGTTACTAATGCCTATTTTCTCACTTACTTCTTGGGAGAGTGTATATCCGAGCTGTATGTTTTTCACCCTTAGATAAGCAGCATTTTGCAAATAGCGGGTTTGTGTATGACGGTTTCTACCTGAATCCCAGTCGGGACGAGGATAGTAAGAGTCCAGATTTTGTCCTAATGGGTGATTAGGGTCATTGCGGAAATAGTCCAAATGTTCTTTAAAGACTACGGTTTGCCACTTACCGCCACTTGCTCCCCAGAAGTAAGAACCACTGGTGGCAAAGTCGCGCTTGCCTACCCCTTGCAAGAAGAGACGGAAGTCGAACCCTTTGTAAGAGGCATCGAGGGTTATACCATAGTTATATCGAGGGGTTTTGTTACCTATAATAGAAAGGTCGCCGGAGTCATCGACAGTGTTTTTACCGTTAGATATTTTACCGTCGCCATTAAGGTCTTCGTACATAATATCGCCCGCACTCCAGTTACTTCCTAACTGACTTTGGTTTACCTTAGCTAAATGAGCGTCCATTTCGGCTTGTGTTTTGGCAATTCCTTTGGTGGTATATCCCCAGATATCACCATCATAACGACCCTCGTACCAATTATCTCTTTTGTCACCTAAACTCTTAGAAGGGTTAGGGTATTTAAGGATTTTCTGACGAGAGTCGGCAAGGGTAAAGGTAAGACCATAGCGAAAGTCTTCACCGATTTTGTCTTTCCAGCTGAGCATTACTTCAAAACCACGGCTTTCCATATCGGAGTTATTAGTTTTGGGGACTGCTGCACCAAGAGTTTGAGGTAGCTCGGGAGCAGGTCCTATCATACCGTAAGTGGCACGGACAAAGTAATCGAACGTGAAGTTCAAACGATTTTTAAGAGCGGTTACATCGAGACCTGCATTCCAAGAACGTACGGTTTCCCAGCCGTAAGTAGTACTGATAAGTGCAGGTATACCAGCAATATTAGGGCGAGATTCTCCTAAAACCCAGTTACCTGCATTGGTTCTATAATCTATTATAGTATAAAGAGGATACCAGTTTTTGGTATTTTGGTTACCCAATTCACCCCAAGAGCCTCTAATTTTGAAGGTACTCACATAGTCGCGATAGGGTTCCCAGAAGTTTTCTTGAGCTACGTTCCAACCAGCAGAGAAAGAAGGGAAGAAGCTCCAACGTTGATTGCGCAAGAAGCGAGAAGTACCATCATAACGACCATTTACCTCTAACAAATATTTACCTTGGTAATCGTAGTTGATACGACCAAAGAAACCTAAGGTAGCCCAATGGCTATAGCCTCCTTTGGTCACTTCTTTACCAGAAGCGGTATTTAGGGTAGGAGTTAAAGGGGTAATCACATTCTTTTTATCGCCTGATAAATCTCTACTCTTTAGAAGTTCCGACTGAAAGCCCGCCATAAGCTTAAAGTTATGACCACTTTCTAAATTGATGTGATAATTTGTAAATACGTTAGGGTTTAAGAAGTTTTCTTTCTTAGCATATTCATATATAGAAGAAGTCTCGTTATCTACAATATAAGGTTGATTTTTCACATCTTTAGCGTAAGTAGTAAGATGGTCGGTGTGATTGAATTCTGTATAGATACGGTAGTTAAACTCAGCTACTACGTCCCATTTATCAGTGATTTTGTAATTGGCAGTGAGTTGAGAATACAACCAATCCTTCTCAGATTTTTGTTTACCACCTTCTTTCAGGTATGGCACTTTACTTTCACGGGTATAATTGCCATTAGGGTCTTTGAGAGGGATAATAGGCCAATAACGAATGATATCGTGGAAGAATACGGCATTGTGGGTAAGGTAGGAAGGGGCTTCGTAATTCTGACGCACTAACCGAGAACTATAGCCTATGGAGAGTTTGTCATTAATTTTAGCGTTTATTTTACCTGTAAGGGTATAGCGGTCGAAGTCTTCGGAGGCATAACGGAAAAGTCCATCGCGGTTTAAGTAGTTAGCAGAGATGTAATACTGGTTTTTATCACTACCGCCACTTACACTGAGGTTGTGTTCATAAGAATAATAAGCTTTCTTGTAGTGTTCTTCAATCCAGTTGGTATTTGCAATAGGGAGCAAGTCGTGAGCGTCCCAAGCTTCCCATTTACCAGAAGAGTTTTCGAACATTGATTTGGTAATCTTTCCTTCTTGAAAGTCTTTTATTTGTTGAAGTTTCCAATCTTGGAATTGCGTACCGCCTACATCGGCGTCGTTAAAATAAGTAGCCCAAGAGTAAGAATCGACCATCTTAGGGCGAATGATAGGAGAATCAGCACGCAAATTAGAAGTATAGTTTACTATTACTTTACCAGATTTTCCTTTTTTAGTAGTTATGAGGATTACCCCAAACGGAGCTCTTGAACCATAGATAGAAGCAGCCGCAGCATCTTTAAGTACTGAAATATTCTCGATATCATTAGGGTTGAGGGCATTCATATCGCCTTCCATACCATCGATAAGTACTAACGGGCTTGCATTAGAGCCATCGCCAATGGTACCTGCCCCACGAATGTTAAAGCTTTTGGTAGCATCGAGCTGACCGCCAGCGGTGGAAGTGGAGATGTTCAGCCCTGGAACAATACCTTGCAAAGCCTCAGTGACGGTAGCTACGGGACGTGCTTCGATGGCTTTAGAGTCGACCGAACTCACAGAACCCGTAAGGTTTACTTTCTTTTGGGTACCGAACCCCACCACTACTACTTCGCTGAGTTGGTGGGTATCTTCTTTTAGTTGCATATTAACTGTGTAAGAATTACCCCCCCCCTACAACTTTTTTAGTCTGGGTAGTAAATCCTACAAAGCTAAACTCGAGCACATCGCCTGCTTTAGCTTGGATTTGGTAATTACCGTCAAAATCAGTAGATGTACCGTGCGTAGAGCCTTTAACCACTACGGAAACACCGGGTAAAGGCGTTTTTTTATCGTCAGTAACTTTACCTTTTACTGAGATGGTTTGTGCCATAAGAGTTGTTAAAAAGCAACCTAACACAAACATAACAAATGTTAAATACTTTTCTTTCATAAGTTTGGCTATTAAATGAAATTTACGGCGTAAAAGTAGCACTATTTATTATACCTACCAAATAATTATAGCTAATATTTTTAAATAATTTTATATAATTCTTTAAATAGAGAGGATAATCATATGAATTACAATAGATAAGGAGAAAATAAAAGAAAGTGTATTATTATTAATTTTAACACTTTTCAAAAGAAAAAGGAAGAAAGTGTGAGGTCGTAGCACGACGGGCGGAGAAAATTAGAGAATTAGCAAATGAGGAAATGAGGAAATTAGAGAATGAGGGAATATTGTCAGTTTATTCAACTTTGGCAAAGGTGCGAGTCGCACAAGCAGTGTGAGCCACACGGGCAAAAACTTTAGCAAAGTGTATACCCCTAAAAGTGACATATCTGAGCTATCGGAAGAAAACGAAGATTTTCAGAAGAAGACTGAAGAGTCTTTTGATGAAAAAAGGCTGTAAGATGGGTGGGGT
>NZ_KB291185.1:98229-111534 GCF_000318255.2 Capnocytophaga sp. oral taxon 380 str. F0488 | reverse complement strand
GGTATATAAATAGTTGACTCATAGTATAATACAGTGACGCAAAAAATGATAAAAACAAGGTTTCGAGGCGAAAGAAAGAGGAAGAGGTGCTAGGCCTTAGGCCATAGGCACTAGAAGGGAGTGTGACGGAAAAGGGAAGTAATGACGGGGGACGAATGACGAGGGTGAGGCGGTGAAAAAGTCTTATGAGATAGGTTAAAAAAGTGGGTGCTGTCGGAGAGACTTAGGGGAGCGAAAAGATAGACGTGGTAGAATAGGTGTTTATAAAGAAGTTTTTGAGAGAAATTGTATTTAATATAAGTTCGTTGTAAAGTAGCCAGAGAATAGTTGGAACTGATATATGACGTCTTTTGACTTTTGACTATTGAGTGAAATTAGTAGGGTTTATACCATTCTTGTCCGGTGAGGTCGTATATCTTTTGGATTTTATGAAGGAAGGCTTCGAAGTCGAGGTTAAGGTCTATGAGTTCGCCGGTGTGAATATCGAATACCCAACCGTGAACAGCAGGGTATTGGTGTTTGAGATAACTTTCTTGCACAACTGCCATTTTGGTAACATTGAAACACTGTTCTTCTACGTTCAGTTCTACCAAACGGCGGTAACGCTGGTCGGCATCAGTAATGGCATCGAGTTCTGCTTGATGCAAGCGGTATACATCGCGAATGGTACGCAACCAAGGGTTTAACAAACCAAAGTCTTTGGCTAGCATAGCAGCCTTTACACCTCCGCAATCGTAATGACCACATACGACAATATGTTTTACTTGCAGGTGTTCGACGGCATATTGTATCACAGCGGTAGAGCTCATATCGAGGGTATTTACTACATTGGCAATATTGCGGTGTACAAACACCTTACCAGGACCTACACCCATTAACTCTTCGGCAGCTACACGACTATCGGAGCAACCTATATAAAGATAGTCGGGGTTCTGGTCTTCGGCGAGTTTCTCAAAGAAATGAGGGTCGCCCTCTTTGCGGTGTTTTACCCATTGACGATTGTTTTCAAATATTTTGTTGTAAGTAGGCATAAGTTATAATGATTAGTGGCTACTGAGGTGGCAAAGGTAGGTGTTTTTAGGGAAATGACAAATATTTGCAGGGAAATCTCCGAAAAGCTGAATATCAGTGTGCATACAATAAACCGCCATAGGCAAAATATCCTAAGAGAAAACACACGCTAATAATGTGGAAGCTATTGCCTTCGCCAAAAGAATGAGAGTAATTGGTTAATTAGTAAATTAGGAAATTATTTGTATCTTTGCACCTTGAAAACAAGAATTAACTATCTACCATTCATCATTAATCATTAAAAAAGATGTCAGAAGAATTAAAAGAACAACGCTCTAATAACTTTATAGAAAATATCATTGAGGAAGACCTTGCGAAAGGCTTTTCCGCCAACGCCTTACGCTTTCGCTTCCCTCCAGAACCAAATGGCTACTTGCACCTCGGTCACGCGAGTTCTATCTGCCTCAACTTCGGATTGGGCTTGCGCTACAACGCCCCTGTAAACTTGCGTTTCGACGATACCAACCCTTCTAAGGAAGAACAAGAATACGTAGATGCGATTCGCCGTGATGTAGCGTGGCTCGGATTCAAATGGGATAAAGAATGCTATGCTTCCGACTATTTTCAAGAACTTTACGACTGGGCAGTAATGCTCATCAAACAAGGAAAAGCCTATGTAGATAAACAAACATCGGAAGAGATTGCCGCTCAAAAAGGCACGCCAACGGTAGCAGGAACTGAGAGCCCTTATCGCAATACCTCCCCTGAGGAAAACCTCGCCCTTTTTGAGTGTATGAAAAACGGTGAATTCGAAAATGGCACGTATGTACTCCGCGCCAAGATAGATATGGCATCGCCTAATATGCTAATGCGCGACCCTATCATTTACCGCATTATGAACGCTTCACACCACCGCACAGGTGACAAATGGCATATCTACCCTATGTACGACTGGGCGCACGGCGAAAGCGACTACCTCGAACAAATATCACACTCCCTTTGTACATTAGAATTCTTACCACACAGAGAGTTATACGATTGGTTTTTAGACCAGGTATACGACAACACTCGTACCCGTCCTAAACAACGTGAGTTTGCCCGCCGTAACCTCAGTCATACGATTGTGAGTAAACGTAAGCTGTTGCAGTTAGTGACCGAAAACTACGTCGCTGGCTGGGACGACCCTCGTATGCCTACTATCTCAGGCTTACGTCGCCGTGGTTATACCCCTGAAGCCATTCGCAAATTCGCCGATACCATCGGTATTGCCAAACGCGAAAACCTAATAGATGTATCGCTATTGGAATTCTGCGTGCGCGAAGACCTCAATAAAAAAGCTAACCGTGTAATGGCAGTGCTCGACCCTGTGAAGGTGGTGATTACTAACTATCCCGAGGGACAAGAAGAATGGCTTGACGCCGAAAATAATCCCGAGATAACTCCTATGACCTATCGTAAGGTGCCTTTCAGTAGAGAAATTTATATCGAGAGAGATGACTTTAGAGAAGAGGCTGACAAGAAGTATTTCCGATTGAAATTAGGAGGAGAAGTACGTTTGAAGAATGCTTATATCATCAAAGCTGAAAGCGTAGTGAAAGACGCTCAAGGAAATATTACTGAAATACATTGTACTTACGACCCCGATAGCCGTAGCGGTAGTGGTACCGAAGCGAGTATGCGTAAAGTAAAAGGCACATTGCATTGGGTATCAGTAGCTCACGCAGTAGAAGCCGAAGCACGCCTCTACGACCGCCTCTTTACCGTTGCTGAACCTGACCGCCAAGAGGATAACTTCTTAAACTACATCAACCCCAATTCTCTAAAAATAGTAAGTGCCTATGTAGAGCCAAGTCTCAAAACCGCTCAAACAGGCGACACGGTACAGTTCCAACGTCTGGGATATTTCAGTGTAGACCCCGATACTACCCCCGAAAAATTGGTGTTCAACAAAACCGTAGGCTTAAAAGATACGTGGGCTAAGATTAGCGAATAAGATATCATACACTAAAACAAAAAAAGGATTGCCCTAGAAGAGCAATCCTTTTTGCGTGTAATGAAAGAAAAAATCTACTTTAGTTCAAAATCTTTTTCGTTGCTGTTATCAGCAGAGTGTTGGGCTACCCAGAGTTTGAAAGCGCCGGGTTCGGTTACTTTTTTCAAATCGGCGTTGTAGAAGGCTAAGAGGTCTTCGGTGATTTCAAACTGTACTTGTTTGCTTTCGCCGGCTTTGAGTGCGACTTTTTGGAAGCCTTTGAGCTCTTTCACCGGACGGGTTACACTACCCACCAAATCGCGAATATACAATTGCACTACTATTTCACCATCGCGCTTGCCGGTATTGGCTACTTGGGCTGTAACGGTGAGTTTACCTCCTTTACTGAGTGTAGCACTGCTGAGCTGTACATTACTAATATTAAAGGTGGTGTAGCTCAATCCGTAACCAAAAGGATAGAGAGGTGTGATAGGCGCATCCTCATATTTAGAACGGTAATCAACTGTTGGGTTATTAGGATCAACGGGGCGACCAGTGTTCTTGTGATTGTAATAGATAGGCACTTGCCCAACATTACGAGGGAAACTCATCACCAAACGCCCTGAAGGGTTGTACTTACCTGATAATACATCGGCGATGCCATAACCTGACTGGGTACCAGGGAACCACACTTGCAAAATAGCATCGGCCAATTCACTTTCTTCACTGAGGTCGAGCGGACGACCGCTATACACTAATAACACTATAGGTTTGCCTGTTTGTTTGAGGGCGCGGAGCAATTCACGTTGAGGAGCGCGCAAACGTATATCGGTGAGACAAGCAGATTCACCAGACCAGTTATAGTCTTCACCTAAGGCTACCACTGCTACATCGGCAGCGCGTGCTGTAGCTACTGCTTTGGCAATATCGGCAGAAGTTGTAGCGGTAAGCGTACAACCTTTGGCATAGCTGAACTGCACCTTACTATCTTTATACACTTCTTGCAATCCTTTGAAAAGAGAAGCGCTGAGTTCACGGTCGCCACGACCTTGCCATTCGCCATTTTGGTTGATAGAATCTTTTACCATAGGTCCTATGAGAGCTACTTTTTTCACCATATCGGGAGTGATAGGTAATACCTCGGTGTTGTTTTTGAGCAATACCACTGATTTAGTAACCGCAGTGCGTGCCACTTGCAAGAACTCTGGTTTCATAAGGGTTGTTTTGGCGCGGTTCTCATCAAGGAACTTATAAGGATCATCAAACAAGCCCAATACGAATTTCATTTCCAAGATACGGCGTACAGCGGTGTTGATAGTCTCTTCTTTTACCTTGCCCTCTTCAACTGATTTTTTGAGGTGCTTGATAAAGTTAGAACCCGTCATATCCATATCGATACCCGCATTGATAGCCAATTCGGCTGCGTGCTTATTGTCGGTAGCAATACCGTGAGGAATCAGTTCGTTGATACCGGTGTAATCGGTTACAACAAAACCTTTGAAGCCCCATTGCTTGCGGAGGATATCAGTCATTAGGTAGCGATTGGCAGTTGCAGGAATCCCATTCACCTCGTTGAAAGAAGCCATTACCGTACCCACTCCTGCATCGATAGCTGCTTTATAAGGAGGGAGATAGGCATTCCAGAGGGTGTGTTGAGATAACTCGGCAGTGTTGTAGTCGCGACCTGACTCGGCAGCACCATAGGCAGCAAAGTGTTTCACGCACGCTAACAGCGTATTGGTTTTGCTAAGCGAGCGCCAATCGGTACCCCCTTGAAATCCTTGTACGCGAGCTTTGGCAATTTCACTTCCCAAGAAAGGGTCTTCACCAGCACCTTCCATAACACGCCCCCAGCGCGGGTCGCGAGTAATATCTACCATAGGAGCGAATGTCCATTTGATACCATCGGCGGCAGCTTCTTCGGCAGCAATGGCAGCAGTTTGGCGCATTAGGTCTAAATCCCAAGAGCAGGCTTCGGCAAGCGACATAGGGAAGATGGTTTTATAACCGTGAATCACGTCGTAACCAAAGAGGATAGGAATGCCTAAGCGAGTTTTCTTCACAGCAATATCCTGCATTTTGCGCACCCCAGGCACGGTAACAGCGTTGAACACACTGCCCACAAGACCTTTTTCGAGATACGGCTGAAAGTCACCCGGCATTACGGGCCCTGTAATGTCCCAGTTGGCAGAGAACTGCGAGAGTTGTCCGATTTTTTCTTCTAAGGTCATCAGCGCTAGCAAAGAATCTACTTTGCGTTCGATATTTTTATCTCCACTGAACGACTTCCATTTCACGGGGGTGCTAGCGTCCTCACTAGAGGAACGATTACACCCTACTATGGCAATAGCCATAAGAATGCAATATGTTATTCTTTTCATAAATATATGATTATTGATAAATTCTTACGTAATCGATTTCAAGGCTATCCTGAGTGAAATTAGTAGCAACATTACCCCCCAAAGTACCTCCCATCGCTATGTTGAAAATGAGAAAGAATTTTTGGTTAAAAGGCAATTTGCCATTGTTATTCATCTCGAAATAGTTTTGATTATCGACTGCAAAGATAATCTTTTTTTCTGTCCACGTCATTGTATAGATATGAAAATCTGTCGAAGCATTGGCAAAAGCTATTTCTTTATCGTAATCTCCTTGGTGATGGTTATCGGTGTCATACCAGTGACAAGCCCCAAGTATATGGGTTTTCTTATTACCTTTTTGTTCTAAGAGATCTATTTCGCCACATTTAGGCCAGCCTTCTGTAGCGAAGTTATTACCCAATAGCCACATTGCTGGCCAAGTTCCTTGTGCAGCGGGGAGTTTGGCCTTGATTTCCAATTTGCCGTATTTGAAACCATATAACCCTTCGGTTTTTATGCGGGCAGAAGTGTAACCTCCTTTACCATCGGCTTTAGCAGTGATTTTAAGCACACCATTTTCTACTTTTACATTCTCAGCTTCTTTGGTGTAATTTTGAAGTTCTCCATTACCCCAACCATTATTACCTTTGCCCAAATCATACGTCCATTTAGTAGCATCGGGAGCTCCCGCTTTGTTGAACTCGTCAAACCACACAAGGTTCGTAAAGCTATTTTCAGAAGGCTTGGTAGTGGTAAAAATGTGATACCAAGCAAACTGACTGTTAGGTTGCATCACACGCACGATAAGTTGGGTATCAGTAAGGCTGATAATATCATAAGTACTTGCTCCTACCCACCAACCGAGCATACCACCATTGGAGAGCTCGATAGCTGTACCGCGATAGGCTTTGTTGTCGTACTTAC
Source organism: Capnocytophaga sp. oral taxon 380 str. F0488 (assembly GCF_000318255.2). Lineage (NCBI taxonomy): Bacteria > Pseudomonadati > Bacteroidota > Flavobacteriia > Flavobacteriales > Flavobacteriaceae > Capnocytophaga > Capnocytophaga sp. oral taxon 380. The sequence goes on along the minus strand of NZ_KB291185.1, from coordinate 105,267 downwards.
CTTGGGTAGCGGCTTTGGAAGTAGAAGGCACGAAGGACACTTGTTTCTCACCTGTAATCGTAGGTACTACATCGGTGCCGTGACATTGGTCTTTAGCTACACCTAACACCTCAGCATAAGCTCCTGGTATGAACACGTGGTTGGCAGTTTGTTTATAGGTAATACCATTAGCTGTACGGGTGAAGATAAAGGAATTTTCGAACATACAAGTACGAGTAGGGTCAAATGGTGTTGCTTGCCACCAAGCGGGGTAGCCATATTCGCCATTATCGCCACTTTCTTGAGGGCCTAAGCCTGCATATCCCGTTACATTTGCAGCCCAATACCAAGTTTTAGTATCGCCTACATTCTTACCAGCAAGCATATTTTCAGCTTCAGCATCGGAGAAGGAACTATATACTTCCAATTCTAAAGACACAGAACTCATAGAGCCTCCTGCACCTACAGCACTTACTACCGCTGTGAATTTGTTGGTACCTACTTTGGTATAGCGGTGTTGGATTTTACCAGAAGGAGCCATTTCGGTCTTGCCATCGCCGAAATCGACACGGTAAGAAATGGCATTTTGGGCAGTTACTACAAAGTTCACCAAACCCGTACCGTCGCCGTGAGGATGAGTGTTATCAGCCCCCACGATGCTGAACGAGGCATTTACATTAGAAGGAGGTGTAAGGTCTCCAAACTCGTGCTTATCTTTACAACTTATAAAGACAAAAGCTACTAATAGGGTTAAAAGATTTAAGGTTTTCATTTTAATTTGTTAATTTGGTGCGAGTTGCACGAGCAATTAATTCAGTGTTATTTCATCGTAGTAATAAGTGGTATCATCGCCTTTTTCACCAAAGTCGAAGAAAACAACTACTTTAGTATATTTTGCGCTGGTATCAATGCCTGTAAAGTCAAAAGAAAGTTCTTCCCAAGTGTTCTTTTTGGTGATGCGAGCATCTACTTCTTTTGCTTCATTGCTAGTAGCTCCCTCTAATTTCACTTTTACAACAATACCTGTTTTAGGTGACAAGGCTTTTAGCTTCAATACCTTGTGACTTTTCATATCCAAACTTTCGGAAGTAAAGAACGCACCTGCCCACGTTTCACAACCTTTGGTGCGCACCATTTTGGCTACTTTGGTAGATGTATTGCCTGTAGTATTAGGGTTGGCTACTACTTCTACATCTGCCATATTGCCAAAGGTAGTAAATTCGGGAGCTGTACCTTCAAAGTTTTCGATTATCACGGTATTCGATTTTTTGTAGAAATACAAGTTATCAATAAATACCGTACCTTGTCCTACTAATTTGATTTGGTGTACATCGGTGATTACAAATCCTTGTTTGGTGTAGTCGCTTAGCGGAATATCGATGCTTGTCCACTTATCGGCAGTGAGGGTCTTTTTGACGAACTTCTCACCGTCAGCGCCTGTGCTTTTGCTAATCAAATAGATATCTAAAGCTGTAGCATCGGCAGTCCAAACATCTAAATGTAAGAACTCCATCGTTGATAGGTCGATTTCTCGAGCAAATTGGATACCTTGATAATTGAGGTGAGCGTATTGCAAGATTTCATCAGTACCCAACTTAAAGAGGTTGTAAGCAGTGGCTTGCCCCCAATTAGGGTTGAAATCGGTGCCTGCTACATTGGTATATCGTCCGCTGAAAAGCGAAACGACCTCTTGTGCTTTGCGAATTGGAGGCTGAGGAGCCGCAGTAGTAGGCTGTTGCAAAGCAATTACTCGTACCGATTTTTGCACTTTGGTAGTTTGTTTGCCAGCACCTTTCACCTCTATCGTAAGGGTATAAGTGCCTGTTTGCTTATAAATGTGCGAAACAACTTCACCTATATTACCAGACACTGGTTTTTCATCAGCGCTTTCACCGAAATACACATCGTAAGTAATCGCAAAGTTAGCTTTAGCCGTTACATTCACTTTCTTAGAAACCGCTTGGTCGTTAGCCACAGTTACTTCTACATTCTCAGGGGCGCGGAACGACACCTCTAAAGGCAAAGTTGCTTCGGCCTCCTTGCCTGCGATGTTCACGGCTACTATTTTCACTTGGTAACTACCTTCAGCATAAGTGTGTGTTACCGAACCACCTGCTTTTACCACAGTGGGAGTTGCAGTGCTATCGCCAAAGTAGACCTTGTAGGAGGCTACTCCCGTAGCTATTGGTGTGATGGTTACAGCTCCTGAGTTATCGGTGCTCACCTGAAATTTAGCTGAGACATCGGTAGGTGCCGTGGCATTTTGGACGAAACTGAGATCGTCCTTATCTTTTTCGCAAGCTACCATTCCAATGAGGAGCAGTAGTGCTATTAGGGTTTTGAGTGCTTTCATTTTAATTTAGATAAGAGGTAAGAGGTTCGTCATTAATATCCTTGGTTTTGTTGCCAATTGCCGTTGGCGTAACGAATTTCTTCGTGGGGTATGGGGAAGACTTCGTTTTTATTGGCAGTAAAGCCTTGTATTTCGGTACCTTTACCCGTGCGGACTAAGTCGAAAAAGCGCAAGCCTTCGCCTAAGAACTCTACACGGCGTTCTTTCCATATTGCTTCGGTAAGAGCAGTACCCGATACAGTAACGTTATGATTTTCATCGCCAAAGGCACGTTTGCGCACTTGGTTGAGATAGTCGCGAGCACGTTCATCGCTGATATTACCACGGTTGAGCGCTTCGGCAGCCATTAAGAGCACATCGGCATAGCGAATGGCACGATAGTTATTAGGGTTCGTAAGGTTTTGGTCGGGGGTATTGAGGTCGCCTTTGCGAGCAATATATTTTCTATTGAAATAGCCTGTATGTTTGTAACCTTCGGCATAAGTAGCGTTGTTCGCTGCTGCCCACGCGACGATGTCTAAAATCGCTACATCTTTGCGGAGGTCGCCTGCTTCAAAAGCATCGACTGCTTCTTGTACGGGTACGTTAAAACTATAGCCAGAATCGAACACAGGGCCGTTGTAGTTGCGGATACTGTTAAACCCTACCGCCACATTCCCTTTGCTACATTGTAAACAGTCGAAGCTCGCTCCTTCAGCATCGGTGTATTGTATCTCGAATACCGATTCAGCCCCGTTTTCACCTTCTTTTTCGAAGATAGAAGCATAGTCGGTTACAAGAGAATAGGTATTGCTATGTATCACAGTTTCTAATACTTGAGCTGCTTCTGCAAACTTGTTTTGGTATAAATATACCTTGCCGAGTAGCGCTTCAGCCGCACCTTTGGTAGCACGCCCTACTTGACCGTCGGGTGGTGTTGTAGGCAAGTGAGGAATGGCAGCCAAAAGATCTTTCTCAATAGAAGCATAGACCTCACTCACAGGAGAACGAGGTATTTTTTGTTCGTCGCCACGCTCAAAGCGTTTGTTTTCTTTAAGAGGAATTGCTCCAAACCATTTCACGAGTTCAAAATTGTAATAAGCGTGAAGGAAATGTGTTTCGGCAATGATCATCTCTTTACCCTCAAAGGCTGTTTTGTTTTGGAATTCCAAGATATAAGCCGAGCGATTTACACCAGCAAACATCCAGTCCCACAAGTTTTTGAGTTGGCTGTTGATAGGCGTGTGAATCATCTGGTCTATTTGTTGAAAACCAGGTACGTCCGACGCGCTTTCACCACCGCAAAGGGTATTATCGGAGGCAATTTCGCCCATAAGCACATTTATATACGTAGAATGTAACAAATTGTAAGCTGCAATCAGCGCATTTTGGTAGTCTTCCTTTGAATTGAAATAGGTCTCCGAATTGATTTCGTACTGTTTAGTCTTGTCGAGAAAATCATCGGAACAAGCAAGGGTAAAAGCCAGAAGCATAAGCCCTACTGTCCATTTCTGTATGTTATGTATCGTTTTCATTTGTTTGTATGGGTTTTAAAATGAAGTATTAAATCCTAAGATAAACTGACGGGCTTGTGGATAGAAGCCGTAATCGATACCTCCACCAATGGCATCGCCAGAGGTAGCTGAGGGGTCATAACCTTTGTACTTAGTAAACGTAAAAGCATTATTTACCGAAAAATACACACGGAAGGTTTTCATCTTCACACTCTCTAATACCGATGCAGGAATCGAATAGCCCAACTGTATGTTCTGAACGCGCAAGAATGAGGCGTCTTCTACAAAGAAACTTGAGAATAAATTATTGGTAGTTGCTCCTGTGGTTACACGAGACACGCTATTGCTGGTGCCCTCACCACGCCAACGGTCAAGATATAAACGCTGACGGTTTACGTTAGGTTGTGAACGCTCGTAGTTGCGCACCATCTCTTTGTCGAGCTCAGCATACATATAGGTCGAGAAATCAAAGTTTTTATACTTAGCATTAAGGTTCAATCCCATATAGTAAGTGGCGGTAGGTTTACCTAAATAAGTGCGGTCTTTAAAATCGATGACTCCATCGCCATTCACATCTTTATAACGGATATCTCCTATTCTGGCAGGAGCTCCTAAGGCAAGTTGTGAAGGGTGTGCATCTACCTCAGCTTGGTTTTGGAAGATTCCATCGGCTTGTAAACCATAGAAGTAACCAATAGGTTGCCCCACTTCCATACGTGCAGGTGCTAACTGACCCACGCTGAAAGCTCCTCCTTCTGGAATCACATCTCCATTAATCGATACTACTTTGCCGTCTAAACGAGTAATATTGTAGTTGAAGCCCCAAGAAAAAGGTTTGGTTACATCACTTCTATAACCTAAGGCTACCTCAAAGCCCTTATTTTGAGTATTACCAGCGTTCACGGTGGGGTTTGATGCTCCTGGTGCAGCCGTTCCTATAATACCTGAAACAGGAAAATTAGAAATGAGCAAATCGTTGCGGTTTTCTATAAAGTAATCGAATACTAACGATAAACGGTTCTTCAAGGTATTGAAATCAAAACCAACGTCTAACTTTTCGGCTACTTCCCATTTGGCACTTGGGTTAGGTAATTTGCCCACCGCTGTACCGCGTACTATTTGTCCGTTGAATACATAGACAGCTTCCCCGTTTAAGATAGCCTTATAAAGGTTTTTACCGGCATTGTTACCAAGTGTACCATAACTACCGCGCAATTTGAGAAAGTCTATCCATTTGCTATCTTTCAGGAAGCCTTCATCAGATACTTTCCAACCTGCTGTTACTGATGAAAACAAGTCGGCACGGTTGTCTTTCGGGAAGTCTGAAGAAGCATCCCGTCTAAGCATCGCCGATAGCAAGTATTTACTCTTATAGTCGTATTGTAATCTACCAAAGAAAGAGGTAAGACGCGAATCGTTCACATAAGAGTTGTTTGTCTTGCTACTATTAGTACCTGTGGTGAGACCTATATCGGCAAAGTCCCAAGAGTTATTAGGTACGTCGTAACCTGTAGCACTGAGTCCACTGCCCCAGTTGCGTTGGGCACTGGTACCCACAGTGAGCGAGGTGTTATGATTTTTCCAGAAGGTTTTACTATAAGTAGCAAAAGTCTCCCACGTATAAGCGTGCGTTTCATTCTTATCTTGCGTTACGGTACTGCGACTGCGGTTGAAAATCTTACCCGTACCAAAGAAGCTAAGAGGTTGAAAATCTTTTTTCTCATCACTATACGTTTTAAACCCAATACGTGAAGTAAGGTCTAAGCCTTCTATGAGATTATAGCTCAACTGGAAATTCCCCTCTAATCCATTACCATCGTACTGATTATAGGTATTGTCTATTTGTGCCAAAGGGTTAATTACCTCATTACCCAAAAAGCCCGTTAAATCTTCATCGTGCAAACCGTAGGTAGGCGAGAAGTTCAAAGCGTTGAAAAGCACTGCTCCCAAGCCGTTTTCCTCAATGGTTTTGCGCTTGTTGTTATAATAGTTAGCTGTGAAATTCATTTTGAGTTTAGAGGTAATATCAGCACCCAAACTCACTTTCACGTTATTACGTTTGAAGTTGGACTTTTCAGGGGCTACAATACCGTCTTGGGTAAGATGTGATGCCCCTAAGTAATAACTAAATTTCTCACCTCCACCCGAGATACTAGCTGTCATATCTGAAATAACAGAATTCTTAAACACCTCGTCTTGCCAATCAATGCCTTTGCCTAAAGAAGCCAAATTGCCAAAAGGCAACGCCTGTCCATTCGCAGCATAACTCTCGTTGAGTAAGGCAGCATACTCGGTAGCGTTCATATAATCCAACTTTTTGGTAGTTTGCTGAATACCGGTATAAGAGCTAATTTTCACTTCTAAAGGTGTGTTTTTGCGTCCACCCTTAGTAGTTACGAGTACTACCCCATTCGCCCCTTTAATACCGTAGATAGCCGCTTGAGCGTCTTTCAATACAGTAAGACTCTCAATATCCTCGGGATTGATACTGTTCAGTGCCCCTTCGTAACCGTCGATAATTACCAAAGGCTCGTTGCTACCGTTAGAACTCACTCCGCGAATGAGAATGTTTATCTTCCCTCCAGGTGAGCCCGAAGCCTTGTTTACGCTCACCCCTGAGGTAGTACCTTGTAGGGCAGTAGCCGCATCCACAGGCTTTAGTTCGGTAATGGTTTTAGCATCTACTACTGATACCGAACCTGTTACGTCCTTTACCTTTTGAGTTCCATACCCGATAACTACCACTTCACCGAGGGTTTGGGTATCTTCTTTCAAAGTAACGTTCAGCGCATTGCCATTGTTCACAGTGATTTCTTGAGTGATGTAACCCACATACGAAAACACCAGAACCTGACCTCTCTTCACATTGTCTAAGGCAAAATTCCCTTCGAAATCGGTAGAGACGCCGTGGGTAGTGCCTTTTACAACCACCGAAACCCCCATCATCGGACTGTTAGGAGCTTCTTTCACATTTCCTTTTATGTTATAAGTTTGTGCCACTGCCAAACTCGTACATAAAAATAGCAACATTGGTAAAATAAATACTTTCATCTGAATTGCTCTTTTTAAATGGTATGTTAATGTATTATATTAGGTTTAACTTGTTTGCAACTTGCTCTTTTCTTCCCTTTACTTTCGCTTCTCTACCTATTACTGATATTACTGACATTGTTGTATTGTATTATTAATCAACTATTTATACACCCTTTCTAT
>NZ_KB291185.1:92609-98209 GCF_000318255.2 Capnocytophaga sp. oral taxon 380 str. F0488 | reverse complement strand
GTATAAGCTTCCTATAAGCTCTCTATAAGCTAAGTCCATCATTCATCTAGTAAAAATCCCTCTCTTTTTTGGGATAAAGTTAAGAATAATTTTCGTGCGCTTTCGTTCTTCCATTCCCCGTGGTAACTTTTGATAAGTTTTATCTCAAAAAGGATAAATTACAGCCTTAATTTCAAAACAACAAATCACCTTTTTCAGTTGCTTTTTCCTACTCTCTCTAAATTTATACTTTTCAATCAGTATTATTGGCATTTTTGACATTAACTCGGTATTACTTTCTCTTTCCTTTATTTCTCTTTCAATCACGCAACAAAGATAAACGCAATTATTCAATACACAAAATATTTTACCTATACAAAAAATATACAAGGAGTATTTTTAACGTAAATGTATAGTTACTATTAACGAGAATTACAAAACAAACCATTGTAAATCTTACATTTAAACTTATATACAAAAAATCTATGTAAAGGTAACAACAAATAAAAAACACCTCTTAAAAAGAGGTGTTGTATAGGTAATGTATATATTTTTTTTTAAGAAAATCAATTTATGTTTTCTACTCACTCGTACGACTCACATCTGCCTGTGTGGCTCGTACCATTAATCATTAATTTAGAGCTTTAGAATGTAATCGGTAAGGTTCTGATTGCGCTCTAAACGCATCTTTTTGCGTAAGCGGTAGCGCTTTATCTCTATACTTTGAGTAGAGATGTTCAGTAGTGGAGCAATTTCTTTACTCGAAAGGTTCAAACGCAGGTAAATGCATAGTTTGATGTCATTAGGAGTAAGGTCAGGGTGAAGTGATTTAAGCCGATTAAGGAAGTCGCGGTCAGTTTGATTAAAGATTTCTTGAAAATGCTCCCAATCGCCTTCGCTGTTGATGTTATCTTCCACAATGTGTAACACTTCTTTGCTATTGCCACTATTCAAAAGAGCCTCTTTGATGCTCATCAGTAGTTCATTCTTGCGCACGATGTTCATCGTAGTCACCGCCAGCTCGCGGTTCTTGCTCTCCACTTCACTCTGGAGCTTATCGTTTTGGAGTTTCATTACCGTGCGGTCATTTTCCAATTGCAATAGGGCGAGTTCTTTCTCTTTTTCTTGTTCTACTTTCTTCTTATGACGCTTGTAATGAACTCTATACACACGGTGGATAATAAAAAGCAAAAGCAGTAAGAGTCCTATACAGGTAGCTATCATCACATTAGTAGCATACCAAGGTTTTTCAATTACAAAGTGAAAAGTACACGTATTGAGCGAAATAGCATTCCCCACTTTGGCTCTTACTAAAAAAGTATAATCACCCGCAGGCAGATTATCAAACTGCACACTTGCCTCCTTGCTCCAGTCACTCCAGTGCCCGTAGAGTCCCTCTAATTTATATTGATATACAGTTTGAAACATCGCATTATAGGCAGGCACACTATAGCTAAAACGCAGATTATTCTGGTTGTACGCCCAACGGTTATCAGCACTGTTAAGAGCAATTGGTTGCCATATGCCTTCCACTTTGCTTTTGTATATATGGTCTATATGCACCTCATAAGCAGTATGGTGCGACGGATTAAACGCAAAATCCATAAAGCCGGTACTCGTACCCAAGAGGCAATCTCCTTCTCGGTACTCATTGAGGTTCTCAAAACCTACCAAATCCTTGCGAAAAGCAGCCGAGAGAGGCATCTTTTTCAGCTGAAGTGCCTTGTCTAACTTACCCTGACTCACCTTCACTATATTGTATTGGGTAAAAAACCACAATCCGTCCTCTTTACCCCGTAACATAGTGCCCGATAAGTAGGCATCTTGGTCGAACAGCCGATGGGTAAAGCTTTCATCTTGCACAAACTTACGTGCGGTAATATCATATTTAAACAAGCCTTTTTCGGTGAAATACCAAATCTCATTGCGGTATTTAGCAATCGCCGACTTGCGTCCCATTGGGGCAGAAGTCTCTTTGTGCACTTGGAGTACTCTGGTAAAATCAGGGGAGAGTTGCAACCGGAACACGCCTTTGTACTCGTGACTTACCAATAGTTCAGTAGGCAAAATAAACTCAAAAAACCTACTCGATACGTTGAATCCTGTTATCTTATTACGGTATTGCCAACGCCCTTCTTTCAGTTCCAAAAGGTATAAACCTTCATAATTGCCTTGCAAGAGCCAATTAGGGTGTCCTTCCACAGGTTTAATATCCCAAGTACCCAAAACATTACACACCAACTGTGCTCGATGGTTGTTTATCACAAACGTACCTGAATTGTGCCCACAAAACAAAGTGCCTTGTAGTTCTTTCAGTTGCCACACTTGTCCTTTAGTACCTTCAACCAACTGAAATGGCTGACCTGCTTTCAAAGGAAAAGGCGCATAAAAAAGCCCCTGATTGGTGCCCAAATACAAATCACCTTGGTAAACAATAGACGTATAAACGGCTCCTAACACTCCTTCGTTATCTTTATACTGGCGGAAAGGCGAAAAGAAATTCACCATACTAATGCCATTGTCTAAGCCTAACCACACATTGTGTTCTTTGTCCTCGAAGATAGAAAGCACCGTGTTGTTTTGCAAGCCTTGCTTCTGATGAAGGTGCTCCCACAGTTGTCCTTCTGGCGATAATCGGTATACACCATTGGCAATCGTCCCCAACAAGATAGAACCATCAGAGAGTTGTTCGCAACTGTAAATATTTAGGGAAGAAGTAAGCGCTCCTGTACTCACTTGCCAAGGTCTCACCTCAGCAGGTGTTCCTTCGTAAATGCCTTTGTCTTGGGTAACAAATAGAAACTTACCTTTATAGGGGAAGATATTAATAACAATATGCTCGCGGAAAAGAGATGCTCCCGAACGCAACTCCTCTTTACCATTCACAAGAGCAAAAAGCCCCTCATTCATCTTTTGAAAGAAGATATGCTCGCCCACTTTGAAGATTTTAGGTAGGTTGTTTTGCGAATGCACAATGTGAAAGCGGTCGTGCTGAGAGTCATAAATATAAAGTTTGTGCAACGACTGGAAGAGCACCCAATGGTCAAAAAAAACAATTTTCCATACCTCTTCATCTTCTATATCCTTAGGTGGCAAGCGTTTACTTAGCGAAGTGTATTGCAAACGGTTGAAAGCATCTGCTTGCCAATAACCAAATTCAGCAAAGCCACCCGTATAGATAGTATTACCTTTGGCGTTTACGGCGCGCACTATCGCCCCATTGGGCAAGGGGTAATGTTGCCATACCACCCCATTGAACTCCAATAGACCTATATTGTTAGCAAAATATATCTTTTGATTTATCGCTTGACATATTTTCCAATTCTGACTCTCACCCGAGTATACCGAAGGAGCGTAGTTATAGATAGGTGGCAATAACTGAGCGTGTATCGTCCCTACAAACCACCCCATCAAAACACACAGAAAAACACGCATACGCATAAGGTATTAAAGTTTAGTTGCTGGCAAAGATAACTATTTTATTTTGAATATTCCAAAAAACATCCTCTATTTTCAATGAAAGTCTCTTTTCGCTTATTTCTCCCTCATCATTCGCCTCTGAGTTGGTATTATTGGTATTTTTGGTATTATTGTATTAAAATTGGTGTTCTTTATTTTTAGTCATTAATCAAACAAAGGGCGATGTGTGAACATCGCCCTTTGTTAAAACCTAATTTTCAAAACACTGTTAGTAATAAACTTCTGGTTAGGTTAGATATAAGATAATGTTAGGCTCTATCTTTTATCTTTTTTACTGCACCTTAAAATTGAGTTTCTTTAATCCCTCCTGCACTTCGGGGCAACTCATAAAGAGTTTCCATACGAAGCCTGTGCGGTGGTTTTCTATCATCGGGGCAATAGTGAGCTGGTCGATTGCTAAATAACGCTTAGGATACCATACCGCTTGCTCGCTGAAAGCGTCGTAAAATCCGTATTTACCCCAAATAGTATCGCCCAAATCGTAATAGAAATGCTTGAGCGCAGCCATTGATTCTTGAGGGGTATAAGGAAAACTGGAAAGTGCAGCAGTAGGCACGATTACCCCTAAATCGTTACTAGGGCTGTGGGCTGAGTACCCTTTCACTGAATAACTGGCGGTAAGTCCCCAGCAGTTCGCCCCATAACCTTTATAACCTTTCGGGTTTTCTAGGCAATATTTGTAGTTAATAAGGGTGTGATTGCGATTCAAATCCCAGTAATTGGCGTAATCATCACTGAGCCCTTTGGGGTTCAATCCTATATACGAATAATGCGCCCAAAATAGCGGACCTCCGTATTGTTCTGCGCCGTTGTGTTTGAGAATAAGTGGCAAATTATAAGTTACCTGAGTGCTTTTAATAGCTCCTCCACGTGCCCAACCGTTGTGATAAGCCGAAGCAGGAATGGTATGGGTTGGCGAAGCAGCTGCCAAAATATAGGTAATCAGGCACTCGTTATAACCTTTCAGAGGAAAATTCATCTGCCAAGCATAATCAGGACTCCAATGCCAATAGAGCACATCTTGTCCGTTTAAGTACCAGTCCCATTCCATTTCACGCCATAGTTTATCAATGCGAGAAGCTAAGGCTTTTTCGGCATCGTTGCCATCTTTAAAATACTGACGCACGCAGAGCAATCCCTCCATCAAGAAGGCACTTTCTACAAGGTCTCCCCCATTGTCTTTTTGTCCGAAAGGTTTGGTTTTACCCGTACGACCGTCTATCCAATGCGACCATACACCGTGATAGCGGTCGGCTTTCTCTAAGAAAGTTACGATTTTTTTAAATCTTTCTACTGCCTCAGCACGAGGGATAAAACCGCGTTCTACACCCACCAATAGCCCTGCAATCCCAAAGCCCGAACCTCCCGTAGTGACGATATGTGCATCATCGGAAGGCACATCTATATGATTGCGCTCAGGGGCTAACCCCGAGTTAGGTTCGGCTCCGTCCCACATATAGTTGAGGTGCGAACGCTGAATATAATCCAAGAAAGCATCGTCGGAAGCAAATTCCATCGGACGGTTCTTTTCAACAGGTGGTTTAGGGGTAGGCGTATTACCCCCTTTCTTACTGTCCTTACTGCAACTGCACGACGCGCAGAATGCAATAAGAAGCACAAAAAATGTTCTATTTATCTGTTTGAAATGCTTCATATTTTGTATATTTTTCTATTTTAACATCAATTCAATATAATATTAATACTGATTTACAGTTATATTTATATTGCAATCTGTGCAATCTAGCAACATCAGCTACTTATCTCCCCGCTAGTGCGAGCTTGTAGCTCGTGTTCCTATCCATCACTAATTCCCTCCTTTGAAGGTAGCCAGCAATAGCTGGGTATGTGCCCCACGAAAGCAAAGTATGTGTAAGGGGGGAGGTTTGTCTCCTTTTCCAGCTTGTCTCCCTTCGGGGGTTCGGGGGCTTACCGAATAAATGACTCGTCACATTCCCCCTCATTGAAGGGGCTAGGAGGAGGTTTCTTTTGATTTTCCGTCACACTGCCCCTAGTGCCTATGGCCTAAGGCCTATCACCTATTCCTCTTTCTTTCGCCTCAAAACCCCGTTTTTACCATTTTTTGTGTTGCTGTATTATGCTATGAATTAACAACTTATATACCCTTTCTATACCAATCGTCC
>NZ_KB291185.1:85785-92589 GCF_000318255.2 Capnocytophaga sp. oral taxon 380 str. F0488 | reverse complement strand
CTCCTTACAGCCTTTTTTCACCAAAATCACTCCCTCCCTTCTTCCGAATTGCTCCGTTTTCTTCCGATAGCTCAAATATGTCACTTTTAGGGGTATACACTTTGCCAAAGTTAATAGCCCGTCGTGCTACGACTGCCCGTGTGGCTCACACTGCCTGTGCGGCTCGCACCTCATTTCCCTTACTTAAAACTCCATTCTAAAAAGTCTTTGGTGTTAAAAGCAGGATGCCAAGCGTTGTGATTAGCTCCGTAGAACTCTATGTATTCTACTTTCTTGCCAGTGCTTTTCAACGCCTCATAGGCTTCGCGCGAGTAAGTCACCGGTATCACATCATCGATATCACCGTGATAGAAACGGAATTTTGTTTTCCCTTTGAACTCACGCATACGCTCTATATTAGTCGCCCCACATATCGAGACAGCTTTGGCAAAGGTATCGGGGAAGCGATACACCATATCTAAAGTAGCAATCGCACCCATCGAAATGCCCATAATGTACACCCGCTTAGGGTCGATAGGATATGTAGCCAAAGTCTCGTCTAAAAGTTCCTTCACCAACCGCAAATGACTGGTAATGGGAGTGTCCTTTGGTAAAGGATTACCGCTTTTGTAACCTTTTTCAGGACGCTTTTCAAGCGACCAATACGCACCCTCAGGACACTGCGGGAAGAGCACAAAGCAAGGATACTTATCTCGGTTCGCAGGATTGCTAAACACCGTGCCCCCATTGCGCAACTGACTTTCATTATCGTTCCCTCTTTCGCCAGCTCCGTGCAAGAAGAGCACCAAAGGGTATTTCTTGCCTTTCTCCATTTTTTTAGGTTGAAGAAAGCGATAAGGCATACTGTTCTTTTGCTTATCCACATATACGCCTTTGGTATACGCCTCATTCTGAGCAGAAAGAGGAAAGGAAAGTAAGAGTGCTATAAAGTAAACATAATAACGGCTACTCATTATACAAAGCTTTTATCTGTTCATCGGTAAGGGCTTTGTTGTAGAAAGCGAAGTTTTCTAACTTGCCAGGGAAGGACTGTGCCCAAGTTTGTGCTTTAGCAGACGATTGAGGAGGATCGGTTTGGAAACTAAAAGTTCCTAACACCAAATCGCCCATATCGTTACAGGTAATTCGCCCCCAACCTGTAAGGGTAGTAGCAAATACTTCTTCTCCATTCTTTAATATATCAAACTTTTCAGTTTTACTATTATAGCGAAAAGTCATATGTACCCATTCATCTATTGTCCCTGAGAATTTCTTTTCTACCCATTTGTCTTTACCACCATTGCGCAAAAACACTTTAAAGCGTCCTTCACCTGCCGTTTGATTTCCATCTAAGAAAATATCGAGGTTACCCCAGAAGTTTTTAGTGTTGGAAATTGAAAAGATACCGGTACCTTTGTTCACTTGTGGGCAGTTCATCCAGAAAGCTACTGTAAAACTACCGAGGTTAGCTATCGTATCTTTCAGAGATATATCGCCTGCAAAACGCGCTGTGCGAGGGGAGATAAAAACATAAGTACCTTCACCCCCTTGGTAGGCTTTACCTTTTTTCCCTTCCGTATAGGTGATATTGCCCTTAGAGAGTGTAGGAACTTTGTAACCACTCACATTTTTCACATTGCCCTCAAAAGTAAACAAAAGCTTTTGAGGATTGTACTGAGGAATTACCTCCTCAGGATAATCGAAAGGCGGGTCTTGGTCTAAGTCTTGATAACAGCTGGTAAAAGCTATAAGACTTACCATAAAACTGATATAAAATATATACTTTTTCATTTTTAGATAAGAAATAAGAGGTAAAAGGTAAAAGATGACGTGATGTTACTTGACAGCTGACACCTAATACCTGACACCTGTTAGCTAATTAATAATCAGGATTTTGAATGAGCACACCATTAGAGCCATCTATTTGTGCTTGAGGTAAAGGCAATAAGCGGTGTTTGATTTGATAAGCGGTTTTGCCCGCGTTATGGAAGGTTTCCACATCTATACCCCAGCGTACCAAGTCGTAAAAACGATCAAACTCCATTGCGAGCTCTACACGGCGCTCGTGACGAATAGCCGTACGCAAATCACTTTGAACGGTAGTCGTAACCTCAGGAAGAATCGCATTGTTACCCGCACGAGCCCGTGCGCGCACTTGCTCTAAATAAAGGAGCGCTTGGGCACTATTACCAAGTTCGTTAGCAGCTTCAGCAGCCATTAAGAGCACATCGGAATAACGAATAAGGCGAATATTAAACCAATGTCCGCTTTTGCTATAAGTATTGCGTAAAGCGGGATTGGTATAAGCTTTTTTGTTGTAATACTTGTTTACCACGTTGCTCTGTGCTATAGGCTTTTCATTATAAGGTGCATTGGGTTGCATAGCATTGGCTTCGGCTTCACTTTTGGCAAAATAGAGCAAAGTTTCATCTTTGCGAGGGTCACCTGCTTCAAAAGCATCGGCTAAAAGCTGGGTAGGACAATTCCACCCCCAACCTAAGTTCCACTGCCCTGCTCCACGCACGCCTTGTACTTGTGCAAACTGACTACCTACCTCGTTAGAAGCAGGGTATTGTGCATTGGCAGTACACTGGAGTTCCAAGATAGACTCAGGGCAGTTTTCGCCTTCTTCCCTAAACACCTTATTGAAAGGGGTACTAAGGTTGTACAAACCACTATTAATTACATCGGTACTGGCGGTGTACATCGCTTGCCAATTAGAGCGCATCATATAGGTTTTGGCGTGCAGAGAGCGAGCTGCACCCCACGTAAGGCGACCTACATATACAGCACTCCAAGTGCGCGGCAAGGCAGCTTCGGCAGCGGTAAGATCGGCATCGATAAGTTCATAGATTTTATCAACGCTTACCTTAGGTTTATTGGCATCTTCATCTTTATAGATACGGAAATTGATAAGAGGTACTTCGCCAAAGGCGCGCACTAAGTTAAAATAGGCAAAGGCGCGGAAAAAGTGTGCTTCACCGCGGTTTATCTTATCGGAATCGGTGAGAGTACTTTGGTCAGCCTTATTGATTTTGTCGAGTACGGTATTAGCGAGATGAACCACGTCTAAATTGTCCTTGTAATAACTGTTGATATTTCCGTTACTAGCTATATAGTTAAAATCATCGAACATTGCAGCCATACCTGCATTATCGCTGGCAATAGAGCCTTTTTCGGCATCTTCACTACGAAAGCTGTGAATAGCTAAAGCTGTATTCCCTGAGGTTATAGAGAATCCGCGCAATTTGGCGTACAATGTAAACACATCGGCTTCATAAGCACCCGATACGCCATTTTGGTCGCCATCAACCCATTCGCCTTGCGGCTCTTGGTCGAACTTGTTGCAATGAGTAAAGAGGACAACACTTGCCGTCATCAATCCTATTGCTATAATATGATATATATTCTTTTTCATAATTGCTAATTGTTAATTAAAATGTAAGGTTTACCCCGTAGGTAACAATCATAGGCATAGGGTAGGTACCCGTATCAATACCGAAAGCTAAGGCGCTACCTCCTATTTCGGGTACATAGCCCGTGTTCTTATGCCAAGTTTTGAGGTTTTGCACATTGGCATAGAAGCGCAATTTCTGTACCTTGAAGCGTTGTATAACCTCTTGTGGCAAGCTATAGCCCAACTGCACGTTGCGTAAGCGGAAAAAGCTACCATCCTCTATATAGTACGATGAGTTTTCTTGATTGATAGCCCTACTGCTATCTAATATAGGTTCCCAGTTAGAAGTACCTTTGCCGTGCCAACGGTTCAAGCGGTGGGCTTGGTAGTTGAGGGTTGCATAGTTGCTCTCACCCCAACCTCGGTAAATTTCGTTGCCGTAAGCTCCCATAAACTCGGCAGAGAGATCAAAGCCTTTATAACCGAGATTTACACTAAATCCATAGGTGAAATCGGGGGTAGGGTTCCCTATCATCGTACGGTCTTTATTGTCTATCACACCATCGCCGTTTATATCTTCAAATTTGAGATCACCAGGTTTTACGGTGGCTATATTGTTAGCAGGCGAAGTATCGATATCTTCATAGGTTTGATAGACTCCTTTCACCTTATAACCATAGAAGTGCCCAATAGGGTAACCTGCCAAAGTACGCGCTACCAAATTGTGCTCGTAAAGAGCATCTTTTTCTCCTCTACCGAGTGATAGCACTTTGTTGTCGATAGTAGTAAGGTTAGCACTTGCACCATAGCTAAAACCGCTTTCTTTAAGTTGGTCTTGCCAAGAGAGTGAAAACTCCCAACCTTTGTTTTCTATTTCACCGAGGTTTTCCAAAGAGTTCTTAGCTCCAGCAATACCGCTGAGCAACACGATGAGGTCTTTGGTTTTCTTTCGATAGTACACAGGTTCTACACTGAGGCGATTGCCTAAGAAACGGAACTCAGCGCCGGCTTCCCAAGCATAAGTCTTTTCCCAACCCAAGTTTTGTACCAAATAAGAGGGCGCATACCCGGTAATAATACGGTCGCCAAAGACAGCGCTACCCGAACTACTGAGCAATGGGTAAGTAGGATAGTTCCTACCACCTGTGTTTTGGTTACCCAATACCCCCCAAGAGCCTTTTAGTTTGAGGTAGTCTACTACTTTTTGGTTTTTCATAAAGGCTTCTTCACTCACTACCCAACCTGCACCAAAGGAATAGAAATTATCCCACGTATTGCCCAAGCGGTGGAATACTGAAGCCCCATCACGACGGAAAGAAACGTTGAACAAATAGCGATTGCCGTAGTTGTACAAACTGCGCACTAAATACGACATCGTAAAACGACGATGCTGACCGCTGCCATTGGATAGATTGGTACCACTGATAGAAGAAATCCACCATTTATCGGGATTTTCGGGGATACCGAACACAATATCGTTCAGGTGTTGATTTCTACCAGCAGAAAGCGAACTATGTTCGGTATAGTTAGTAGTAAGTCCTCCAGTGAGGGTGACATTGTGATTGCCCGTTTTCTTTTTGAAGGTAAGGATATAATCCTGCTGAGTATCGATAGTGGTAGACTTAGATTGACTGATACTCTCTCGTTCAGTAAGGTTTTCTTTTATTTGGGTATCGGGGTTGTACACCCAGATGATAGGAGAGAAGGCGCGGTTTTCACCTATGCGATAATCCATAGAAAGGGTGGCTTTAAAAGTGAAATTCTTTAAGAAATCGACTTCACCATATACATTACCCGCTAAACGGTGATTCACCCCTTTGTTGTGATTGGCACGTGTTTCGACATCGATAAGCGGATTCCACACTTGAGCTCGCTGGAAGTTAGGCATAACATTTAGCAATCCTGATTGAGTGTCGTAAGGTGCTACAATAGGAGCCGCCTTTAAAGCGGTAGCTACCCCTTTGGCATCAATAGGGAGAGTGCGTGAACCGTTGGCTTGGAAACCAAAACGCAAAAAGTCGGTTACGTTGTAATCGCTGCTGAGGTTAAGGGTGTATTTGGTGAGCTTTTCGTGCTTGATAGAACCTTCTTCATCGGTATAACCTGCCCCCATATAAAAGCGTCCTTTCTCGCCTGAGGTGGCTATACTCACGTTGTGGTTGGACACCCACGCACGGCGGAAGATTTCATCTTGCCAATCGGTATTAGCTCGATAAAGTGTATAATCGAAAGGGGCAGCCCCTTTGTTAGCTAAATCCTCGTTATAGAGGGTTTTGAAGCCTTCGGCATCGGTCATTGCAACGCGGTCTTCCACAATTTTGAGTCCTACGGAAGAATTGATATTCACAATGGTTTGTCCTTTTTTGGCTTTTTTGGTGGTAATGATAATCACCCCATTGGCACCACGAACCCCAAATATAGCAAGAGAAGAGGGGTCTTTGAGGATTTCCATAGACTCGATATCCTGCGGGTTGAGGTAATTGATATTATCGGTAAAGATCCCATCGACTACGTACAGAGGTGTATAGCCGTTGATAGAGTTTGTACCGCGAATACGGATTTCGGGGTCTTGCCCTGCTCGCCCTGTATTAACGATTTGCACCCCAGCTACCTTTCCTTGGATAGAGGCTAAGGGATTGGTAGACGGACGGTCAGCAAATTCATCGGTTTTAAGACTGACAATAGAGCCTGTAAGGTCTCGTTTCTGAGCGGCTCCATACCCAATCACTACTACTTCTTTGAGCTCTTGAGTATTTTCTCTTAAAGTAACATTAATGCGGGAGCGTCCTGCTACTTTTACATTTTGGGTCTGCATACCTACGAAGCTGACTTCTAAGACGGCATTGGAGGGCACATTGGGAAGTGTATAGTGCCCTTCGAAGTCGGTAGAAGTACCCTGGGTAGTACCCTTTACAATTACGTTTGCTCCTGGAATGGGGTTTTTAGTCCCTTCTTCATAAACGGTACCTTGTACGGTAATTTGTTGAGCGTGCAGGGTAACGGTTAGAGAAAACATCAGGAAGAAAAACAATATTTTCTTTATTTCCATATGTTGTTGATTTTTTTCACCGCAAAATTGCTAAAAGTTTCTTTTGTCTCCAAAAAAAGAGCTACGTCAAAACTACTACAATGAAAAATTAACGAAATGACGTACTACGTCAAAAGTACTACAAGAAAATGCAATATTTTGATTGTTAGATATTTCTGAAAGCAAAAAAGAATAAAAAATTGAGTAAATTAGAAAATGAGAGAATTAGAAAATGGGTAGTAATAAAAAAAGGGGGGTTGACAGGTCTGACTTGTCGGACAAATCTGACTGGTTAGGATTTTCGGAAGGAAACGGAGTAATTCGGAAGAGGAGAGAGGGAGTTTTTGATGAAAAAAGGCTGTAAGCAGGGTGGGGTTAGCTTATAGAGAGCTTATAGGAA
>NZ_KB291185.1:79378-85765 GCF_000318255.2 Capnocytophaga sp. oral taxon 380 str. F0488 | reverse complement strand
ATCTTGGACGATTGGTATAGAAAGGGTGTACAAAGAGTTGATTCATAGTATAATACAACGAGTATAAAAATGGTGAAAACGGGGTTTCGAGGCGAAAGAAAGAGGAGAGGTGCTAGGCCTTGTCATAGGCACTAGGGGGGAGTATGACGGAAAGGAGAACGAATGACGAGGAACGAATGACGAATGACGGAGGTAATAGGGGGAATGTAGCGACGGAAAGGAGAAGGTAAAGCGAAGGTAGGAGAGAGATGTAGTGAACAATTTAGCAAAAAAGAAGAGGTAAGAATGCTATGGCAATTCTTACCTCTTCTTATTATAGTTCAATACAATTAAAATATCGCAGAGAACAATTTAGGATTGATGTTTAGGCTACACCAGAACCAGTCTTGGTAACCGCGTTGGTTAGCAGTACCTTTGAGGGCTTTGGTGCCATCGTTGGCAAAATAAGTAGAGTAACCTACTTGTAACCCTATAAAAGGTTGTACTTTTAAGTTGTACACTAAGTCGATTTCACTACCGAGGCTACTGTGCTTCTTATCAGTTTCGAACTTGGCAGCGGGTGCAAAGAAGTGATAAGTAGCGCTGAGGTTGCTCTTTTCGCCAGTGCGCACATTGGCAGTGAGATAAGGATTGAGCAAACCTACAGAAGGAGTGAAACCTACATAGTAATAATCCATAAAGCCGTAGAACTTGTGGTTGGTACCGCTGAATGGGTTAAATTTCTTATCTTTACCCGAAGTGTCATCAGAGGCGTTGCCACTGAGGTAGTCTACTCCAGCGGTTAAGCCAAAGATAGGAGAAAACTTGTAGCCTGCGTTCACTGCAAACATATAAGCGCTTTTATCGGCTCCTGTAGCGTTTTTACCAGTTTGCATATAAGCAGAAGCTCCATAGCTCAACTGGTTACTTTTGCCAGTGTAGTGCGCACCGAAAGTTTGCATATTTTGGTCAGCACTATCATCAGTACGGTAACCTAAGTTAGCAAACAAGAGCGACAATTGGTGCGCTTCACTGATGCTATAGTGCGCGTGAAGCGCTTGCAAGTGTTGGTAATCCTGACCCAATCCTGGAGTAAAATTCTGTCCGCTGGGAGTATTTACATTTAGAGTAGGGGTCGTGGTACTTCCCGATTGGTTATACGCAAAGAAACCGCGAAGTGTCAACTTTTCAGAAGGTGTCCAATTGAGGTTCACTGCATCGTGGCTACGTCCGGCAGGGTGCCAATCGAGAGAGCCGAAAATACGGTCGTCGTCCAGTGCAATCACTTGTCTACCTACTTTTGCGCTAAGGGTATTCACAAGAGGGAATTCGGCGTAAGCCTCGAAAACCGACATACCGCCTGTTTTATCGACGGCTTGTACTTGTTGCGCTTGCCCCCAAACGTTCACGTTTTGAAGAGAAACGTACAAATGTAGGCGGTCGCTATGCTTATAGTCGAAGTTTAAGCGCACGCGGTTGTTGGTGAGGATAGCAGGCGATTCACCTTCTACTAAAGGGCGATATGCCCCATTGCGGTACTCGAAACGCGGACGAATTTGTGCTGATAGCGTGAACTCGTTATCGGCAGGTGGCGGAGGAGGTGGTGTCATCATCTCTTCCATAGGAGGTTGTGGAGGAGGAACACCTTCATTAGGAGCAGGAGGATTTTCTACCTGCGCAGTTGCTAAAGAGGGGTACAAAACGAAAGCGGTACCCAAAGCAAAAAATGATAATAAATGTTTTTTCATTGGTATAGTGTTTTTAAAATATTTTACGTTTAAAATAGGTTAAAATGCTAAAAATAAGTCATAAATACAAGTTTTCTTATTTAGAATTACAATAAAATAAGGATATATCTTTATTTTCTTTTGCAAATGTAAGGAAACTATTTTACATTTGCAACGAAAAGCAACGAAAAAAATATTTTTTTATATAATGGCGACAACAGATAACAACACCCCATCTACTAAAAAAGGACGATGGTTTCGTTTCTTAATTCCCTCGTTAGTAGGGATACTGATAGGGCTTTGTGGATACAAATTTTATATATCCAAAGCATACACCTATCTGTCTGACGACCCCAAGGCGTGTGTGAACTGCCATATTATGGAGCCTGAGTATGCTACGTGGATGCACTCTTCGCACGGTCGCAATACTGTGTGTAACGATTGTCACGTGCCTCACGACAACGTTTTTCGCAAATATTATTTTAAAGCGAACGACGGTCTGCGTCACGCCACGATGTTCACCTTCCGTATGGAACCACAAGTGATTAAGATGCACTCTCCAGGGCAAAGAGTAGTACAAGAAAATTGTATTCGTTGCCACAGCACCCTTGTAAGCGAAGTGCAAGCAGGCAAGGTAACTGCTGAAATGGCACACGCTGGTAATGGCAAATTGTGCTGGGATTGCCACCGCGAAGTACCTCACAGCCGTGTGAGAGGGCTTAATGCTGCTCCTCATTCCCCTGTACCTATTATTAGTAATATGCCAAGCAATACCCCCGATTGGCTTGATAATATGGTGAAAAACAGAGAAAAATCAAATAATTAAAAAAACGAAATATAATTTATACAGCGATGAAAAAGAACATTGGTTAATTGCAGGTTTATTAGCAGTGGTTACCTTTTTATTAGGTCTATTGGCTAATTCGATAATGAACAGATCTACAGAAGCTCAATTGATAGCTAGAGGTGGTAATAACCTTAAAGAAGGTGAATGCCGCAACGAGCTTTATGAACCCTTCTATCCTCGTGAATACGCTTCGTGGGCAGCTACTGCCGACACTACTTTCCGCTCTAAGTATATGAGTAGTAACGATGATGATCTGCTTGAGCTACGTCCAGAAATGGTAATCCTTTGGGCTGGTTATGCTTTCTCTAAGGGATACAACGCTCCACGCGGACACATGCACGCTATTGAAGACGTTACTAAAATTCTTCGTACAGGCGCTCCTACCGATTCTACCCACTCTCCTCAACCAGGTACTTGCTGGACTTGTAAAAGCCCCGATGTGCCTCGCCTAATCAAAGAAGTAGGTGCTGAAACTTATTACAGCGCTCCTTGGGATCAATGGGGTAGCCAAATCGTAAATCCTATCGGTTGCGCTACTTGCCACGATACTAAAACTATGAAATTGCAAGTAAGTCAATTGGCTTTACAAGAAGCCTTCAAACGTCAAGGTCGCGATATCAATAAAGCTACTCATCAAGAGATGCGTTCTCTCGTCTGTGCGCAATGCCACGTAGAGTACTACTTCAAAGGTGATAAAAAATATCTTACTTTCCCTTGGGATAAAGGTATGACTATTGAAAAGATGGAAGAGTACTACGATGCAGAAGGTTGGACTGACTATGTACACCCACTTAGCCGTGCCCCTATCCTTAAAGCACAACACCCTGACTATGAACTTTCTCAACTCGGTATTCACGGACAACGTGGCGTTTCTTGCGCCGATTGCCATATGCCTTACAAAACTGATGGTGCTGTAAAATTCTCTGACCACCAAATTAGCAGCCCTTTGCGTAACGTGTCTGCAAGCTGCCAAACTTGTCACCGCCAAAGTGAAGAAGAATTGGTGAAAAACGTATACGATCGCCAAGATGCTGTATATGGTATGCGTATGAAACTCGAAAAACAATTAGCAAAAGTACACTTCAAAGCTAAATTCTTGTGGGATAACGGCGCTACTGAAGAACAAATGAAACCTACTTTGGCACTTATCCGCAAATCACAATGGCGTTGGGATATGGTACACTCTTCACACGGTGCCGCTTTCCACGCTCCTATCGAATCTGAACGCCTCCTTAGCGATGGTCTTATCTATGCTTATCAAGCTGAAAATAATTTAGATGTGCTTAAAGAAAAACTAAACATCAAAACCGCTTTCGTAATGCCTGATATCAGCACTAAAGCTAAAGCCCAAAAAGAAATTGGTTTGGATATCCCTAAAGAAGAAGCTGCTAAGAAAAAATTCTTAGAAACTATCGTTCCTAAATGGATTAAAGAAGCTAAAGAAAAAGGACGCTTAGTAACCCAAAAGTAATTTAACGAATTACGAATGACAAATGACGAGTAGGGGCGAATGTAATTCGCCCCTATTTCTTACCTCTTATCTTTTACCTAACTATGAAACAATATCCTTTCGCTATTCTCGTAGCGTGTATATCCCTTATCATAGGGCTGATACTACAACTTACCTTAGGAAGTATCAGCAAAAGTTGGTTTAGCTTTCCTTACAATGTAATAGGAGGCTTTGCCTTTGTGGTACTCACTACAGCTGTATATTTTATTTTTAGAAAAACGAATTTTATCGTGCGCTTTTCATCAGCGCCTTTTGCTATTGTTACGGTCGTAACCCTTGGGGTACTCACCATTGGTTTGGGGAGCATCAACGTAAATCCTCAAGAGGTAGCTCATAGCTTTGTGGGCAAATTGGGCTTAGACGACCTTACCAAAACTTGGTACTTTGGTATTATCTTCGTATTGGCACTGATGAATCTTTGGTTTTCTATCCTCAAACGCTCGATGGTCTACCAACGCAAAAACATACCTTTCCTCCTCAATCACTTTGGCTTATGGCTTACAATGTTCGCTGGCGTATTAGGACAGGGAGATATTATACGTCTGAAAATGAACCTCTATAAGGATAAACTCGAATGGCGCGCTACTACTGAAGATAATCAAATGGTAGAACTTCCCATTGCAATGGAACTCAAAGAGTTCAGTATTGATATTTATCCTAACAAACTATTTGTGATTGATAGTACAGGTTCAGCACTACCTCACGAAAAACCTCGAGGCTTTATGCTGGAGAAAGAAGGTGACTATGCAACCTTGTTGAACTGGAAAATTACTCTTCACCAATATCTTGAAAAAGCTATTCCCGATACCGATAGTACCTACATCAATCATACGATGTGGGGTGCGACCAATGCGGCTAAGGTAACCGTAGAAGACCTTCGTACTCACAAAAAGAAAACCGATTGGATTTCTGCAGGTAACTTCCAATTCTCACCCCGTGCCATTCATTTAGACGATGAGCATACCTTGGTAATGGCTCCTGCCGAAGCACGTAAATTCCAATCTGAGGTATTAGTATATCAAAAAGGAAAAGAAGAAGTTTTAGAAGAAAAAATAGAGGTGAATCACCCTATTAGTGTAGACGGTTGGCGTATTTACCAATTGAGTTATGACGAGCGTATGGGACGCTGGTCAGAACTTAGTGTGGTAGAACTCATCTCCGACCCTTGGTTACCTGTCGTTTATGTAGGGATTTTCTTACTACTTGCTGGCGGTATTGCCCTACTCTTTGAAGTAAAAACTAAAACAGCTAACAAGTAACAGCTAACGCTGTTGTTAATTATTAATTGTCAATTGTTAATTAAAAATGTGGCATTATTTTAATCTTATAACATATATTACAGTAGCTTTGTGGCTACTTTCGGGTACGCTTATCTACAGCAAGAGCAAAGCACTTAGAGGACTGAGTATTGTAGCTCACTTAGTAGCTACCTTAACCATAGGAGGTTTTATTGTTGCCTTATGGCAAAACTTAGACCGTCCGCCATTGCGCACACTTGCCGAAACGCGTATTTGGTATGCTTTCTTTATGGGGCTCATAGGCTGTGCTATCTATTGGCTCTATCGCCAAAAGTGGATGCTTAGCTATTCAGCAGTAATGGGTATTGTATTTATAGTCCTTACCTACACTCACCCCGATACGATGAACAAAGCCTTGATGCCTGCTTTGCAGAGCGTTTGGTTCGTGCCTCACGTAATCGTGTATATCTTTGCTTATGCGATGTTGGGTATGGCTTCTCTCACTGCTTTTTATGGCATTTATCGCTATAAAAAAGGACAAGAAGTACAATCAATTTTCATTGTTATCGATCAGCTCGTAAAAATAGGTTATGTATTCCTCACCTTTGGATTGCTTTTTGGAGCCCTTTGGGCAAAAGAAGCGTGGGGACACTATTGGACGTGGGACCCTAAAGAAACTTGGGCGTTTATCACTTGGCTCGGCTATTTGGTATATCTCCACCACAAGTACAATCACAAAGAAAAGAAACCTTTTCAGAGTTTTATCATCGTAGGGCTCGCATTTATACTGTTGCTCATCTGCTGGTTTGGCGTTAACTACTTGCCAACGGCACAAATGAGTGTACATACCTATTCAGGATAAATAACTAAAAAAGCTGTTAAGCAAGGGCTTAACAGCTTTTTTACTTGTTGTGCTACGATTTTTGCTGAAAGTTATAACTGCCCGTGTAGCTTACACCTTCCCATTGGCTAATTCTCTAATTTCTCAACCCGCCTATCCTCTTTCCGTCAAAACCCTAGCGCCTATGGCCTAAGGCCTAGTGCCTTTTCTCTTTCTTTCGTCTCGAAACCCTGTTTTTAACATTT
>NZ_KB291185.1:63076-79358 GCF_000318255.2 Capnocytophaga sp. oral taxon 380 str. F0488 | reverse complement strand
CAGCTCTCTTCCGATTTCTTCTGTTTCCTTCCGATATACTCAGACTCTCTCTGAGAAGTTGTTTATCAATACTCAAAAAATAAAAATACGTCCTTTTTGTTGTTTTTTTTCGGCAGAGTTGCTACTTTTGCGGTTCAGTAAAGAAAGAGAAATGAACAAAAATATTGTCTCGGTAATTGTATTGTATGCTCCCGAAAAAGAGGTTCTTTACAATATTGAAACCATTAGCAAACTATCACATAAGGTAATAGTAGTGGTGAATCAGTGTGAAGAGGAGATCCTTTTTCAAATAAAAAAGAGTACACCCAATGCCATTATTATTAAAAATGAATGCAATATAGGTCTTTCCAAAGCCTTGAACATAGGAATTAAATATGTGCTCCGGTACTATTCTAATGAGATAGCATATCTTGCTTTTTTTGATCAAGATTCTCTCCCGATAGATGATAACTTCTTTGATAGAATGCTGAACGTTTTTCAGAAAGAAGAAAAAGTAGGTAGTGTAGGAGCTACGGTAGTCGACAAAAAAGGAGTCTCCGCAAAAAACTCTTCAAATGTTCATCGAGTAGAAACTATCATTACATCAGGGAGTATTATCCCAGTAAAGGTACTTCAAAATGTAGGTCTAATGGATGAGACTCTCTTTATAGATTATATTGACTATGAATGGTGTTTAAGAGCAATTCACAAAGGCTATCAAATCTACTTGTCTGACAGCAAAATGCGACACAATATGGGCGATGTATTTGTGAAATTTTTATGGATGAAGAAACCTTATCATAGGAACAAAATAAGACAATACTACATTGTACGCAACGGACTGATTATGTTAGGCAGGAATTATATAAGTTGGAAGTGGAAGTGTAAACATCTTTTCAAACTGCTATACAGAATTCCTATGTACTTTTTCTTATCAGATGACAAAAAAACAACTGTTAAAAATATTAAAGACGCTTTTAACGACTATTTCACAAACAAGAAGCTTTATGCAAAGTATCAATACTAAAATATTATTTATCATAGCTCCCTTAATGTATGCATTTTCCATTTTTGTAGATGTATTTACATATCATTTAAAATATAACCTACACGATGCTAAGAACTATCGCTATTTGTTTTCTCTTATTAATGTTTTTCAGTATTCAGCTCGAGGCTTCATTCTTGTATTTGTGCCTATAATGGCATATTACACCGAGAGTATTAAGGATGAAACACTCATTTGGGAGATGATAGGTCTCGCTCATTTACTTGTTATTTTATTTATTTTCCCACTCTATCATAGGGAGTATAGTCTTTTTTTGTCAAAGTTTATTATTACGCGCCTCAATCAGCTTTTGGGGAAAAAAGAGTACAAAAAGGATTTTGTAGTGAATTTAAATCCTATCACTACTGTTGAAAAGCAATGGCACAAATCTGATTTTCTGTTTTTTGCTTTCTCTTTATCGGCTTTCTTGGTCTACGGTTTTAGTATGACCTTTTTGTATTACATTGCTTATTATTATCCTCAACGTGCTTTGACTCTTAGCTCTTACAGTCAAATTCTGAATATGTTTGGAGCAATGTGTATTTTGTTGTTTCTTGATCCGAGAATAATGGTTTCTATAGATAATGGAAAAGGTTTAAAGGAATTGAATATTCTTACCACAAGCCGAATTGTGGCACATTTTATTTTAATTGTAATATTAATGGTTATTGTATGGAATTGATTTTTACACTTGTAGTTTTGGTCTATGCAAGCTATTTCATAGGGTGTCTTCTCCCTAAAAACAAGTATAAGTTCCTTTGTGCAGTTTTTTTTGTAGGATTTGGGTTCCTTTTGAGGAATATGATAGCTTTCCATCTAACGAAAGATTATGATGCCTACATTCATTACTTTAGTGATAGTTTTGTATTTGTATCGTGGGTAGATTACATTAGCAAAGAGCCTTATTTGTATATCTTGTATCGGTTTTTTGGACTATTTTTTTCAAGCAATGAAACTATCTTTGCGGCTATCTATTATTTAAACTTTTTTCTGATAACAACTTTCTTTGTGTGGCTAATGTTTGTAGACGATGTTAGAACTTGGAAGAAGAATATATTCTTCACCTTGTTTTACTTTTTGTTTGCACACGTGTTGCTCCGCAATGGAGCACAATATGTTATTTTTGCGTATTTTATCTACCTAATTTATCGCAATCGGAACACTTACCTCATTTTTTTAACTCCTTTTATTCATCTTACCTCTTCTGCCCCTATCATACTGGTATTTCATAGGTGGAAATATTACAGATGGTTACTTTTAGCTTTTGTATTGTTGCTCATTCCGATGCTTTTCTTAGGAAAGTTTGCTAATATTCCATTACTCCATACTATTACCTACAGAATTGTCACCTACAGTCAAGAATATCATTTTAGCCTCGCCCACTATGTATTTTTTGCTACCATTATTGGTGGTTGCGCAGTAGCTTATTACTTTTTGAGGAAGCGTTTCTGGAACCCAATTATTATCACTACGCTAATCATCTATTTGCTAAGTTTTCTCATTAGCCCCATTGCAGGGTTTCGTTATTCTCCTTATCTTTTAATGTCTCTGCTGTTCATTAAAGTAGAAGAGGGAGAGTATGTAAGGTTAAACACCTTACTAGATTATGGTTCAGTTGTTTTGCTGGGCTACTTTTTCTATTCGCTTATCGATACACATTCCAACGATTTGCTACTACAAAATTTCAGTATATGAACAAAATAAAAGTATTATTAGCAACCTTTAATGGTGAAAAATACATAGAAGAACAAATAAACTCTATAACTTCTCAAAAAGGAGTAGAGGTAGATATTACAGTGAATGACGACGGTAGTACAGATAATACCATTGAGCTGATAAAAAGCATATTTCCTAATATTAATATTCGTATCAACATCCCCCCCACGGGGTCAGCTGCCAATAACTTCTTGAAAATGCTCTCAGAAATAAACTTTGAAGAAAACTTTCAGTACGTAGCCTTTGCTGACCAAGACGATATTTGGTTATCTGAGAAATTACAAGTAGCGATCACTTGCTTAGGTGAACAAAAATCTGACTTATACTGCTCCAATCTTACTAAATGGGATATGGCAACCCAAAGTTTTAGCCTTTTAAAAAAAGATTATCCCCAAAAGAAGTTTGATTACCTTTTTGAAGGAGGAAGTGCAGGATGTACTTACGTATTGACAAAGAAATTCGCAATACAATTAGAACGTTTTGTAAGAAATGTAAGATCAGAAGGCTGGGAAGACTTTTCGCACGATTGGCTTATTTATTTTTTTGCTCGAAGCCGAAACTTTAGGGTTTATATAGACGCTCATTCATATATACACTATCGTCTTCACGGACACAATATTCACGGACATCTGAACCAACTTTCTTGGACTACTATTAAGAACAAAGTCTCTAAAGTACTGCAGGGCTATCATAAAAAACACGTAGAAAACTACATTCAGTATCTCGATAAAAATGTAGAGGCATACACTATCTATGAGCGTTTTTTGAGAAACTACTTTCAACGTATGGGGGTACTGATACAATACAATACCCAACTGATGCGTAGCAAAAAGAAATTTTTCCTTTTTTTCTTGCTAAATATGTGTCGATTTAGGAGATGATTTTGTATCTTTGCCCAAGATTCTTTTTCAAGACAAACATAACCCTTAAAAAAATAATGAGACACTTACTTACCTTGCTTACCCTTTGCATTGCAAGCTCACTACACGCACAACAACCGGTGGATTATATCAATCCGTTGATTGGCACTTCTAATTTTGGCGCTACCCACCCTGGCGCAATTGCTCCCCGTGGTATGCTTAGCATTTCACCTTTCAATGTGGCATTCGATACTACTGGCGTAAAAGCTCCGCTCGAAAAAGATAGTCGCTGGCTTTCAAACCCTTATGTAAATGAAAATAAATTCTTCACCGGACTTACCCACGTGAACCTCAGTGGGGTGGGCTGTCCTGAACTCGGGGTGATTATCGCAATGCCTACCACTGGTAAATTGGAGGTAAATCACCTAAAATATGGCTCTACTTACCAAAAAGAAGTCGCCAAAGCGGGTTATTACAGCAATTTCCTCACTAAATACAATATCAAAACCGAAGCTACTGCCACTACCCGCGCAGGTATCACTCGCTATCACTTCCCAAAAGGAGAAGCTAATTTGCTCATCAATCTCGGACTCGGGCTCACCAACGAAAAGGGCGCAATGCTCAAATTCGTATCGCCTACCGAGGTGGAAGGGATGCGTATGGTAGGGACTTTCTGCTATAACAGTCCGGAGCTAGCATATCCAGTATATTTTGTAGCCAAAGTAAACAAAGTAGCCCCTTCTTATGGTGTATGGCACACCCCTGAAAAACACCAAGGGGTTGAAGCTCAATGGATGTGGTACAACGGCGAAACTCGCCTGAAAGAACAATTTGCCCGCGAGGTAGTAGGCGATAGTATAGGGGCGTATTTCCGCTATAAATTCGACAAAGAAGAGGTGGTTGAGCTAAAAGTGGGCATCTCATACGTGAGCATAGCCAACGCTCGTGAAAACCTTGAAAAAGAGATAGGCAACCGCACTTTCGACGAGGTGTATGCCGCTACCCGCCAAACGTGGAACGATACCCTCCGCGCTACCGTAGAAGGCGGTACCGACGACCAAAAAACGATATTCTACACAGCGCTCTATCACGCGCTTATTCACCCCAACCTACTGAACGATGTGAATGGCGATTACCCTGAGAGCAAGACTAACAAAATAGGCAAAAATCACCAGCGCTATACGGTATTCTCGCTTTGGGATACCTATCGCAATTACCACCAATTGCTCACCCTACTCTACCCCGAACAGCAACTGCAAATGGTGCGTACGATGCTCGACATTTACAAAGAAAGCGGTTGGTTGCCTAAATGGGAGCTTAACTCTACCGAAACCTTTACGATGGTAGGTGACCCTGCCAGCATAGTATTAGCCGATACTTATTTGCGCGGTCTTACCGATTTTGATATACAAACAGCTTACGAGGCGATGCTCAAAGGGGCGAATACCCTTGAAAATAACCCTATACGGCCAGGAGTAAAAGAGTATTGGAAATTGGGTTACCTGAGTGTAGATGGGGGTGTTAGAGGTCCAGTATCTACTACCCAAGAGTACAATGCTGCCGACTTTGCCATTGCACAAATCGCTAAAAAATTAGGCAAAAAAGCCGATTACGAGAAGTTTAACAAACAAGCCTTTTCATATAGAAAACTATTCGATAAGGAAACCCATTTATTGCGTCCGCGTCACGCTGATGGCAAGTGGTATGCACCTTTCAACCCCGAAAGTGGAGCTAACTTTGAAGAAAATGTAGGCTATATAGAGGGCAATGCGTGGCAATACGTATATATGGTAACCCACGATGTAAAAGGAATGATCAAGCTAATGGGCGGTGAAAAACCTTTTGAAAAGCAACTCGACCATATTTTTGACAGCAAGCAGTACGATATGGCAAACGAACCCGATATTGCTTATCCATATCTCTACAACTTCCTTAAAGGCAAAGAGTGGAAAACCCAACAGAAAGTAGACCAACTCATCAATGAGTATTTTCAAAACAAACCTGCGGGACTCCCTGGCAATGAAGACACAGGGGTAATGTCAGCTTGGCTTATCTATGGTATGGCAGGTTTTTATCCTATTACTCCTGCTGAACCTAACTATACTTTTACCTCGCCTAAGTTTACTAAAATCACCCTCAAACGCAATCCGCAGTACTACCCTGCTGGTGATTTGGTAATAGAAAGTAATGCTTCGCCTGAGAATATTTACATTAAGAACATTTACATCGACGACAAACCTTACAAATCCTATTTTATCAGTCACGAGGCGCTAAAAAACGCGAAGAAAATACGGTTTGAGTTAGGTAAGAGATAAGAGGTAAGAGGTAAGAAAAGCGTCACTACACTTTGCCAAAGTTTCAGACTTTGGCAAAGTTGAAAAATAAACAATACTAAAAAACGATGTTTTATGAAGAAAACAACAGATAAGAACATAGAAATTGAAAAAATGGTATTAGGAGCTTTGATTGTAGATAGTCAAGCAATGGCAGAGAATCACAGTTTACTAAACGTTAATCTTTTTACTACTCCTGAACATCAAAACATATATAAAACTATTGAAGAAGTATGGAGAAGAAGTCATACAGTAGACTTGATTTTATTAACTGCAAGATTGACAGAAAAAAAGATAGAAGCCTATACAACATATTGTATTGAATTAACTAAAATAGTATCTTCTTCTGCTAATATTGCATTTCATATACATCTTCTTATACAAAACTATATTAGACGTAATTTTATAGAGAATTTTTCTTCTTTAGTAGAAAAAGCAAAAGAGGAAGCTACAGATGTTTTTGAACTTCTTGACAGTGCTTTTAACTGTATTGACCACCTCTATCCTAATAATCAACAAACAAAGAAAATTTCTGAATTAACCGAAAAGTTTTGGGAATCACATCAAAAAACATTATCAGAAAAGACAATGTTAAGCTCTCTAAATATTGTTAATAAGGTTTTAGGAGGTTGGCAAAAATCGAATCTTTCAATTGTAGCTGGTCGTCCAAATATGGGTAAATCAGCTTTTTTTTCACAAGAAATTATAAATATAGCAGAACAAAACTATTCTGTAGGTGTATTTTCATTAGATATGTCAAATAAGAAGATTGTAATCAATTTCATTTCTAATATCACTCGTATACCTAGTAATTCTATAATCAAGAAAGAACTGGACGAACTCGAATACAGAATATTGTCGAATGGGATAGAAAAATTAGAACAAATGAATGTATACATAGATGACACTCCTTCAATTTCTATTGAGGATCTTATAAAGAAAGCTAAGATAATGAAGTTAGAGTACAATATAGACATATTGTTTATAGATAATCTTCAACTTATTTGCTATAATAAGGCTCCTAACCGTGAGCAAGAAGTATCCTTTATAGTTCGCAGTTTAAAAGATTTAGCAAAGGAACTTGATATTCCAATCATTGTTTTATCACAATTGTCACGCAATGTAGAACAACGTATTGATAAACGTCCTATCCTTTCCGACTTAAAAGACTCAGGGACTATAGAGGAAGTTGCTGATGATGTCCTATTTTTATATCGTCCAGAACACTATGATATAGACAATTGGGGAAAAGAATATTCTTTTGAAAGCACTGAAAATCAAGTAGAAATTATTATAGCTAAAAGTCATCATTATGTGAAGAAATTTTCTGAATGTTGTCATATATATATGGAAAAATTAAGTATCGAAAATTTATCATCTGAATTTGTACCTATTGCAGATCCTGCTATGGCTTTTGGAGTAGCACCTAACAAAACAGAAGATAATAATGAATATGAGGATATTCCTTACTAAAATTGACAAATCGGCTGATTAGTAAATTGACAAATTAATCTTATGTCTCGAAAACTTCACCTCATATTATCCTTAATTGCAGGGGTATTCATATTGCTGGGAGCTCTTACAGGGGGCATCTTGGCGGGTGAATCGGTGTATAACCAAACGTTACCTTACAAAAGTGCAGCGTTTGAAAGCACTACCCTTGCCCAAACAATTGCCGTTTTGAAGGAAAAGAATATAGATGCGCTCAAACTCTCTATAGACCGCAATCACTTTGTGCAAGTAGAGACAGCTGAGGGCGAAAAACTCTTTATCCATCCGCAATCGGGGGAAGTTATCAAAGGGAATTACAAACCCTCGAAGTTTATACAGTTCGTCAAAACGCTACACCGCTCGCTCTATATGGGCAAAACGGGACGGGTGATAATGGGACTTACAGCTTTGTGTTTGTGTGTAGTAGCCTTGTCGGGTATATGGCTCATCGCTCGCAAACAGCAACGCTGGGGCAGGTTCTTCCACAAACTTCCTCAAGAAAAATTCTACAATCATTACCACAGTGCTCTGGGGCGCTGGGCGCTCGTGCCTATCTTTATCATTGCCCTCACGGGGGTGTATATGATGCTCGAAACAGTGGGAGTGTTTCCTAAGTTCAAAGCCGAACACAATTACGATGTTAGCACACTACAAGAAACGCCCGCAAAACCCGCTAAAGACTTCCCCGTTTTCCAAGTGCCTCTCGCCGAAGTGCGCCAAGTGGAATTCCCTGCTTTTGAAGATGTAGAAGAGGTCTATAAAGTAGATTTCATCGATAAAAACATCGTAGTCAATCAGTTTACGGGCGAGGTGATTAGCACCTCCACCTCTCCTTACAAAGGTTTGGCGTATTTGGTGCGCACCCTGCACATCGGCAAAGGGCATTACCTCTGGGCGACCGTGTTGTTGCTCTCGTGTGTAGCGCTGTTGTTCTTCCTCTACTCTGGTTTTGCGATGACCCTCAGAAAACGAAAGAAAGGCATCAACAATCCGTTTGATAAAAGCGAATGTGAATACATCGTGTTAGTAGGTACCGAAGGAGGCACCACCCGCAAATTTGCTATCCTTTTCCACAACGAACTCCTCCGTTTGGGCAAGCGTTCCTACCTGACCGATATGAATGCCTACACTCGTTTTGCTAAAGCAGAGCAACTCATTGTATTTACTTGCACTTATGGCGATGGCGAGGCGCCTATCAATGCGACTCACTTTGCACACTTATGGGCGAAATATCCCCCCGCACAACCTTTGGCGTATAGCGTACTCGGCTTTGGCTCTGACTCTTACCCCGATTTCTGCAAATATGCCAAAGAAGTAGACCAACTATTGTCGGCTACTGCACAAGCAGAATGTGCGCTACCTTTGCATACCGTAAACGATCAAGACTTTGGTCAGTTTAAAGTGTGGGCAACGGCTTGGGCTATGGCGCAAAAGCTCTCTTTGGCTTTGCCTGATGATTTCAGCGTACAACCTCAGCGCAAACCGCTCTCTTTTACGGTAACAGAGAAAACGCCCGTAATGGACGACGATATTTTCCTAATAGCGCTACGCCCGTCCCAAAAAAGTAGTTTTGTCTCCGGAGACCTCTTGGGCATTACCCCTGAAGACGGGCGCGAACGACTCTATTCGGTTGCTAAATACCAAGGAGATGTGTGGTTGAGCGTGAAGCTACATTCACAAGGGGTGGTATCTAACCTGCTGAACAATTTGCAAATAGGCGATACATTGCAAGCTGCTTTGGTAGCCAACAAACATTTCCATTTCCCTAAAAAAGCATCTCAAGTGGTGTGTATTGCCAATGGTTCGGGGATGGCGCCTTTTATGGGAATGATAGCCGAAAATACCCAAAAGAAACCTATCACCCTGATATGGGGTTGTCGCCGTGAAGCCTCTTTGGAAATCTACCGCCCTTATATAGAACAGTTTACTCGCGAAGGAAAAATAGCCAACTATTGGCAAGCCCTCTCGCGCGAAGGGGATAAATTCTACGTGCAAGACATCTTGCGAAGAGAAGCTCCTTTTTTTGCAGAACTCCTGAAAAACAAAGGAATTATAATGATATGCGGGTCGGTTGCGATGGAGAAAGCAGTTACCGAAGTCTTAGAGGTGATTTGTAGAGAACATTTAGAAAAACCGCTGAGCTACTACCAAAATAAAGGGCAAATCAAAACGGATTGTTATTGATTAGATAAGAGATAAGAGGTAAGAATATGACAACACATTTTTTATACATAGAACCTAATACTTCAATAGAGGAAGTACAGTTGCTTTTTGAGGCGCATTTGCTTTCAGCTTTGCCCGTGTGCGAAGGCAATACTTTTATAGGGGTACTCCGCAAAGAAGCAGTAGATGAGGAGGATAAAGAAGCTACAGTAGCCGATTATCAATATGCGTTAGAACGCTTTTTTGTACCGCTAACCGCAACGTGGGATACCGTAATAGAGGCTTTTGCTTCCTATCACACCGATATGCTCCCCGTAATAAATGAGAATCAGCAATTTATAGGTTATTACTACTTGGGAGACTTTATACAACAACTCACCAAAACGCCTTTTATACAAGAAGCGGGTCGGATACTCATCTTAGAGAAAAGTGCTCACAATTATTCTTTTACTGAAATCAGTAGGATAGTGGAAGAAAATGGAAGTAAGGTATTAGGGATTTACCTCTCTAATCGCACGGAAGACAATGTGCATATCACGCTCAAACTCATCACCAACCGACTCTCGGATATACTACAGGACTTCCGCCGTTATGGCTATGGTATCCTTACCGAAAAAGACGACGATCACTACCGCCAAGAACTCAAAGACATCGCTGATTATTTTGAAAAATACTTAGACTTAGGTAACAGATAAGAGGTAAGAATAATCTTTAACTAAATATATACTATGAAACGTTTTTTAATTACTGCTATGCTTTTAAGTATTTCGGCATTTAGCTATAGCCAAATAGCCGTAGGGGTGAAAGTTGCTAATCCGTTTGTAGCAGTTAATGTAATGAAACATCAAATTGCAAATACACCTAAGGGGATTAGAAACGGAGGAGGTATTTTTGGTGAATTTTATATAGGGGCTTTTAATATAGGAGCTTTTATGCGAATACCTCTAAAAACACATTGGGCGCTACAAACCGAAGTGTTGTTCAAGCGTGAAGGGGTTTGGTTTTTTCATCAAGAGGAAACAATAGAAGAACTTCTCTCTGATCGCGGAGTATATAAATTTTGGTATGCTGAGGTCCCTATCCTGTTACAATGGGAAGGAAAGCGCACCGTAAGAGGGGTTGCCCAATTAGGAGTGTCTCCTAAATTCTTAACTTCAGCAAAGTACTCTGCTGTTTTAGAAAAAGGCGACCATAATGTTACGAGCTCTTTTAATAGGGTTGTTCTCAATTTAAATGTTGGGGGAGGTGTTTTATGGAACAGAAGAGATTGGGTTTTTACTGCTGATGGAAGACTCGCTACCAACCTTACACCACTTACTTCTGAAAAGAACACCCCTGATATTGATTTCAGTAAGGCGCAAAGCTATTATTTTGCGTTTTCTTTAGGGGCAGGTTACAAACCTTTTAAAAAGAAAGCATTGCCTTTAGAAAGGGCTACTCCGCAAGAAGAGCTCCCAACAATTACTAATGATAGTATTCCTGCTGAGGTGAATACATCACAAGAACAAGATTTTTAATTTTTAACAACATATATTATGAAACGTTTTTTAATCACCATCGTTTTTTTGAGTGTTGCTACACTCGGTTTTTCTCAGACAGCCATAGGGGTAAAACTTAATAATCCTTTGGCAACGGTAAGCGTTATAACTCCTAAAACAGCCAATGAAAGCTATAATATAGAGTACTTTGGGCATTCAGGAGTTTTTAATACAGGCGTATTCTTCCGCCTTCCGCTCAAGACCCATTGGGTATTCTTACCCGAAGTGATGTACAAACGCGAAGCTATTCCTTTTCGTCCTGAAGGTTCTGATTTAAAACTATCCGACCGTCATTTTATTCGTTTTGACTGCTTGGAAGTACCTCTTTTACTACAAATAGAAGGTAAAAAGAAATTTAGAGGCTTTGGACAAATAGGAGTAGCTCCTAAATTCTTACTTTTAGCTTCTTATTCCGAGAAACAATACAATGAAAAGTATGATATCACCTCAAATTTCAATAGTGTTGTGATGAATTTGCATTTAGGAGGAGGCGTGATGTGGGAATTTCCTAAAATCATACTTACGGTAGACGGCCGTTTTTCTACCAATCTATCGCCTCTCACCAATCAAGAACATACACCTTACCTAAACTTTAAAGACGCTCAAAGTTATTACTTTGCCATTTCGGTAGGTGTAGGGTTTAAACTCGCTAAAAACAGACCTTTACAACAGCAAGAGCCTCCTGTAATTGCTCCACAGCCTGAGAGTACAGTACCTGTAGAAGCACCTACTGAGGAGACAACAGAGGTGAGAGAAGAATAGAAAAGTTCGAGAGGCTACCCGAAAATATTTTAAACTCTTCGGGTAGCCTCTCAATTGCTAACATAAATATTCTTATTTCCTTATTTCAGTTCTCTGATAAGGTACATATATACTGGGAAGTGGTCAGAATATCCCCAAGTGTAATTGCCATTGCTCATACTGCGGAAAGGATATCCCTTATAGCGCCCTTTGGGGTTAGCCAAATACGAGCGATTGAATATCCCCGTTTTCCAATAGCGGTAACTGCTCTTGTCTTCTTTTAGCAAATCATAAGTAAAGTAAAACTGGTCAAAAAGATTCCAGCCGTCCTGATAGGCTAACGTTCCCATTCCTTTTTTCAGCATAGCCTCCATAGGGTTAAATAGCTCTCCTTGTTTTACATCTTCTTTTTTGTCTTTGGTTTTTAACACATTCTTAAAGCCTGAGTTAATAGGGTCATCGTTAAAGTCACCCATTGCTATCACCTTAGCATTAGGGTCTTTGCTGAGGAGTGAATCTATAATTTTCTTGTTCAAAGCCGCCGCTTTTTCACGACTGGGTCTACTTTTAGCTTCTCCTCCAAAACGCGAAGGCCAGTGGTTTACTATAAAATGAATCATTTCACCGTCCAATTCACCACTTACTAACAGTTGGTCGCGAGTGTAAAGAGGCTTTCCGTCATCTTTGGTGAGGTATAAAGGGTGAGGAAATGAAGCAGTGGGTTTAAACACGCTTTTTTTGTAAATAAGAGCTACATCCACCCCACGAGCGTCGGGTGATTCGTAATGTACAATCCCATAATTATATCTCTTCAAATATTCAGTATTGATAAGGTCTCTCACTACCGCTTCGTTTTCTATTTCGGCAAGACCTACTATATCGGGGGCGTGTTTGGTAACATCACTTCCTATTTCCGAAATTACTTTGGCTATCTTGTGTACGTGGTCGTTATACACTTTACTCGTCCAGCGGTCAGCTCCCTCAGGAGTGCGGTCATCATCAAACTTATGAGGGTCATTAATCGTGTCGAAAAGGTTCTCAACGTTGTAAAAAGCAACGGTTCTCACAGCAAACTTCTTTTTTTCTTGTGCGTTTATGTAAGGTGTCATCAAGATGAACGACACCATTAAAAATACTATTCTTTTCATCTATATTAGTTTTAATTTGTTAGTCTTTAGTTATCTCAATGTTTTATTGCCTCTCTTAAAATCTTATCCTTCCTCATTTCCTCATTTGCTAACTTTCTCATTCCCTAATTTCCTCATTCAATTGTCTGTCGTGCTACGACTAATCGCCTGTCGTGCTACGACTAAAAATCCTATCCAAAAGCCCTTTTTTCTTTTCTTTTCCCTCCTGTGTAGCTGTTTGAGTGCTTGGTGCTGGCGCAGGTGCATTTGCAGGATTTACCACATCGTCTACCGATATATCTTCCTCATCTTCCACATTGTGTAGCTTACCTTTGCGCTCATAAATCCGATAATGCACATCTCCTGCTCTTATAGTATCTTTGGCAGTACTGCTCAAAAGGCGGTCAAAGAAACCTTCGCGTACAGTAGGCTCACATTCAGTTACCTCCGTACGTATCTCTTCGCTTACCTTAAAAGTAGCTCGCGTTAGGTCTTTATACTTGCTGTTGCGGTTCAGTTGCGATACAAACAAGGCAGCAATAGGCAATGCCGAGTTAGCTCCTTGTCCCAAACGCGTACTTTTAAAACCTATCTGCTGGTCGTTACCCACCCACGTAATCATCACAAGGTTGGGGAGCATTCCCGCAAACCAACCGTCTTTATTGTCTTGGGTCGTACCTGTTTTACCCGCAAGGTCATTGGTAAGTCCGTATTGTCCACGCATACGTGATGCGGTACCTTCGTTCACGGTCGAGCGCATCATCTGTATCATTATTTGGGCAGTGCGTTCACTCAGTGCAGGAGCTAAAACCTTAGGTTTGCGTTCCCATATTACTTCCCCTTTTTTGTTCTCTATTCGGGTGATAAAATAAGGCTCTACAGGCACCCCTTTGTTCGCAAAAGCCGTATAAGCCTTAGCTACTTCTATCACCGATAGTTCAGCCGAACCCAATGCTATCGAAGGCACATTCGGTAAGGGAGAAGTGATGCCTAACTGTCGTGTTTTCTTTATCACATTCTTTAGTCCCGCATAAAAGAGCGTTTGTACTGCTATGGTGTTCAATGATTCTCGTAATCCCTTGCATACTGAGTAATATATGTTAGGGTCATCGTCAGTCTTAGAAGCGTTGCGTGGCGACCAATATTCGTAATCAGCATAGGTCAAAGGTAAGGGCGAAAAGTGCGTGCACACAGGCATTCCCATCTCTAAGGCAGTAGCGTATACTATCGGTTTAAAAACTGAGCCCACTTGGCGACGGCTTTGTAGGATATGGTCGTACTTAAAGTAGCGGAAGTCTGCCCCACCCACATAAGTTTTAATTGCCCCTGTTTGAGGCTCTACACTCACAAATCCCGTGTTTAATATGCGTATAAAACGCGACAAACTGTCCAATGTACTATGCCTTTTGATACTGTCTTCAGTATAGAAAGATAAATCCATCGGCTTCTTCTCACTCAGCTTCGCCCATATCTTCGCTTCCGAGAGTTTTTGCTCTTCAAGTTCTTTATAAGCAGGCAACTTCTTCACTTCTTCCTTAAACCAGTCACTGTCCAAGTTCCAAGGAGCACGTTTGCCATAGGTCTGTTCAAAATCTTGTTGTAACGATGTCAAATGCTTTTCCACTGCTTTCTCAGCATACTCCTGCATTGTCTTGTCAATGGTCGTATAGATGCGCAATCCATCTTTATAGATATTATAAGCCGAACCGTCTGGCTTCTTCACGTCTTTCAGCAGTTCAGGTAATAGTAAGCGTATTTGCTCTACAAGATAAGGCGCTACACCATCTTTTTCAGCCGTAGTTGCCGTAGTTTTAAGAGTGTCTCTTGTATGAACTTTAAAGTCGTCTTCGGTCAGCAAGTTGTTTTTCTTCATCTGTGCCAACACCACATTCCGACGCTCTTCACTGCGCTTGGGTGAGGTACGCGGATTATAGCTATTCGTCGCTTTAAGCGTACCGATAAGCGTAGCCGCTTCATTAAGCGTAAGGTCTCTCGCCGATTTGTCAAAGAATCGTTGCGCTGCACTTTCTATCCCGTAAGTATTATCGCTGAAAGGCACAGTATTGAGGTAAAGCGTCAAGATTTCCTCTTTGCTGTATACCTTTTCTATGCGTCGAGCTATAATCATCTCTTTGATTTTGTGTATAGGCATCGAAAGTTTCCCGTAGCGCTGGCCACGCCCATAAATATTTTTAGCCAACTGCATTGTAACAGTACTTCCCCCTCCTGATGAGTCGTCTTGCAAAAGCAGTGATTTAAAGAAAACCCTAAACAAACTCTTCGTGTCTACCCCTTTGTGCAAGTAAAAACGCTCGTCTTCAGTAGCGATAAGTGCGTTGATAAGATAAGGCGGAAAGTCCTTGTATTCTATTTTAGTACGGTCGAAGATATAAAATTTCCCTATCAATTGGTTCTCGTAATCGTAAACAAGACTCGCTTCCGATTGGCGCAACTCCTTCAAATCCTCCTCTGAGGGTAACCTGCCAAAAGCCCCAAAGTAAATTAACAAGATGAGCAACAGTATACCTCCTACGCCTATCCCAATCGGTATACCTATCCATTTGAGGTAAAACTGATAAGGTTTAGCCCGCAACCATTGCCAACTGCGGTGGAATATGTTGCCCGTATATACTATCTGTTCCTGTTCCTTTTTCGGAGCGTTTTTTTTATTCTTATATCCTTGGTAAAGTCTAAAAATACCATAAGGAATTATAAGCAAAGCCAAGATAAATACCGCCCAGAGCGCTTTTAAGGCATAACGTAGTAATTTGTATACCATCGAAGCCAAAGCGATACAGCCTTCTAACAACCGTGATAGCAGGGTAGCAAGCGCAAGACCGCCTTGTGTAAGTAGCTTCTTAAACGATATATTTTTCAGATTCATACTTAGTTTTAATGATGTTTAAAGTACAAAAGTACGATATAATTTTCAATTAACAAAGAATCCCACCGTTTTTCTTATTCCACTTTATAGCAATTTAGGCTCTAGTTCCTTAATAAGTTTCTCTCACCGCTTACACCTTTCCTGAGCCTCTCCGAATTTCTTAACCTCTTTTCCATTTGCTAATTTCCAAATTAGCTAATTTGCTAATTCTCTTTTCCGTCACCTAATTCCCCCTCTCCGAGGGGGCTAGGGGGAGGTTTCTTTTGATTTTTCGTCACTACACTCCCACTAAACTTCTTCCACAAATTTGCTAACCTCCAAATTTTCTCATTTCCCAATTTGCTAATTCTCTAATTTCTCTTCCCTTTTTCCGTCACTACACCCCCTCTCCTTGGGAGAAGTCTC
>NZ_KB291185.1:50690-63056 GCF_000318255.2 Capnocytophaga sp. oral taxon 380 str. F0488 | reverse complement strand
CTCCTTACACCCTTTTTTCACCAAAATCCCTCCCGACCTACTTCCGAACTTTTTCGTTCCCTTCCGATAGCTTAGATGTCTCACTTTTAGGGGTATACACTTTGCCAAAGTTTAAAACTTTGGCAAAGTTAAAAGCCTGTCTTGCTACGACTGCCTGTGCGGCTCGCACCTTTGGCAAAGTTAATCTCCTTTGGTTCAATCTTGTAACTCGCACCTCATTTTCTAATTTATCAATTAACCACTAACCACTAACCATTAATCATTAACCATTTAATCAACAGCCTTTTACCTTTTACCTTTTACCTTTTACTTAAATAATTTTCAGAATTATTTTTGCATTTCCACAAAAAGCATTACTTTTGCCGTTTGATTAATAACACCAATACAAATTTATACTTTTATAAACGATTTATAAACAATGGCAGTACTCGAAAAGATTAGAAGTAAAACCGTATTCCTTATTGCGATTATTGGGCTCGCCCTCTTCGCTTTCATTATCTCCGACTTCATAGGTAAAGGGCGCTTTAGCAACCGTACGCCCAACGAAATAGGTAGCGTAAATGGCGAAGAGGTACCTATCGATGCATTCCGTCAGCAAGTCGAAAATGCTACTCGTCAAGCTAACGGACAAGTATCTAGCATCGAAGCCGCTAAATACGTGTGGGAACAGAACGTCCAACAAATCCTACTCAACCAACAAATCGAAAAATTAGGTCTCAGTATAGAAAAAGACCAGATTTTAGCAATTCTTGCTAAAACACCGCTCGCTCAAAACCCTCAGTTTGTAAATGAGTACGGAGTGTTCGACGCAAATAAATTCACCAACTATTTGGCTACCCTCAAAAACACCAATCCGCAAGCCTATGCTCAGTGGAAAATGCAAGAAGATGCTATTATCGAAGATGCTAAACAGCGAATGTATTTCAGCCTTATTCGCGCAGGTCTCGGCGTTACCAATACCGAAGCCGAAATGGAATACCATCAAGAAAAAGACCTCGCCGATATCAGCTATGTAGCGTTGCAATACAGCTCTATCGATGATAAGAGCGTAAAGGTAACCGATAGCGAGATACAAGATTATATCAAGAAACACGAAAAACAGTTTAAGCAAGAGGCTTATCGCAATATCCAATATATAGTAGTGAGCGAAAAACCATCGCAAACCGATATTGAAACCGAAAAAGAAAGCCTACTCAAGCTCTTGCAACCCGAAGTAGTGTTTAACAGCAAAACCAATAAAAACGATACTATTGCAGGCTTTGCTAAAACAAAAAACATCAAAGATTTCGTAGACCGTCATTCCGATGTGCCTTACGATAGCACTTTTGTAAATAAAGACAATCTTCGTTCTTCTTACGCCGATACTCTTTTTAACCTTCCGGTAGGCAAAGTGTTCGGTCCTTATCAAGAAGACGGAAGTCTCAAACTCAGCCGTATGATTGCCAAACAACCAGGCGGTGCTGTGAAAGCAAGTCATATTCTTATAGCCTACGCCGGCAGTCAGGCAGCTACGCCTAATACTACCCGTACTAAGGAAGAAGCTAAGGCAAAAGCCGAAGAGCTTTTAGCTCAAGCCAAAGTAGCAGGTGCTGATTTTGCGCAACTCGCTCGTGAAAATTCCGAAGAACCAGGAGCTGTTTACAGTGCAGGCGACCTCGGGTTCTTCTCCAAAGGCGGTATGGTAAAACCTTTTGAAGAATTTGCTTTCAACAATGCTGTAGGTACTATCGGTATAGTAGAAACCGATTTTGGTTTCCACGTAGTAAAAGTAACTGATAAAGCCGAAGCAGTGAACATCGCTACTATCAGCCGTAAAGTAGACCCTTCCGAAGCGACTATCAACTCTCTTTTCTCTAAGGTAACCAACTTCGAAATGAAGGCAGCTCAAAATCCCAAAGAGTTTGCTAATATTGCTAAAAAAAGTGAACTTTCAGTGCTCCGTGCCGATAACCTACATAAGAACGACGACCAAATTATAGGATTGGGCTCTAACCGTTCTATTGTACAATGGTTGTTCCAAAAGGACACTAAAATAGGTGATATCAAGAAATTCACCAGTGGTGGTAACTATATTGTAGCCCAATTGGTAAAACAAGGCGAAGAAGGTATTAGCTCAGTACAAGAGGCTACTCCTATGGTAAAACCAATTCTCATTCGCGAGAAAAAAGCCGCTATCTTAAAAGAGAAAGCCAAAGGCAATAGCCTCGAAGCTATCGCTTCAGCTAACAAAACCGAAGTGAAAAGCGCTGCGAACCTCATAATGAAAAACCCGACTATTATAGGCGAAGGACGTGAACCTAAAGTAGTAGGTGCTGCCTTCGGACTCAAACAAGGTCAGCTTTCTAAACCTATCGACGGCGAAAATGCGGTATACGTAATC
Organism: Capnocytophaga sp. oral taxon 380 str. F0488; assembly: GCF_000318255.2. Classification (NCBI taxonomy): domain Bacteria; kingdom Pseudomonadati; phylum Bacteroidota; class Flavobacteriia; order Flavobacteriales; family Flavobacteriaceae; genus Capnocytophaga; species Capnocytophaga sp. oral taxon 380. Next base: position 60,676 of record NZ_KB291185.1, on the reverse strand, counting down.
CAACTTACCTCAGCTACTGTAGCTCCTGCATTGGACAACTACAAAACCTATGCTGAAACTGTTGAGAAACTCCGCACCGACCGTGCTGCTCAAGGTATTCTCAAATCATTGGAAAGTACTGCCACTATTAAAGAAAACCTAAGTGCTTTCTATTAATAAATAGAAATTAGGAAAATAGAAAACAGGAGTTAAAGATGTATGTCTTTAACTCCTGTTTTCTTACATTCAGTAATTTTTCAAATTTGCTAATTTGCTAATTATTTTTTACTTTTGCCAAAAAAAGAAGATTATGCCCTACATAATTACCATTACGGACAACAATCCTCAAGCTTTAGCTTTTGTAGAATATGCCAAGAAACTTGACTTTACAAAAGTTTCTATGAGCAAAGAGGTTGACGAAATTATCTCTTACAACGATGATTTAGAAGAAGATGAATACGGTATACCTATCAAATACCGCGAAGAAATAATGGCTATGAGTAAAGAGTCTAATAGAAATATAGCCAGACGTTGGAGAGAAGATCTCGCTAAAAAGAAAGAGAAACAAGCAATATGATAGTTATTTCAGATACTAATATTATCTATAGTTGTTTTTATAAACCCAATGGAGTAATTGCTAATATTTTAAAAGATAAAAAGAAAAACATTCAGTTTATAGCTCCTGATTACCTTTTAGAAGAAATAGAAGAACACTTGCCTAAAATTATGAAGAATAATAATCTTTCTAAAAAGCAAGCGAATATTCTTTTGGAAGAATTTATTCAGAACATTACTTTTTTTAAAGTAGATGATATTCCCCAACAATATTTAGATAAAGCAGAAGAAATAGCTAAGTTTGTCGATCCTGATGACTATCCTTTTATAGCTCTTCATTTTGAAAAAGGACACAAGATATGGACTTGTGACTTTGAACTAATTAAAGGACTAAAAGAAATGGGCTATGATATATGTGTGACGACCAAAGACCTTAAAGCCAAACGTTATAAAAAAACAACTGACTAACTATCCCCATTTCCTATTTTCCTCAGCTGGCGCGAGCTTGTAGTTCAGCTGGCGCGAGCTTGTAGCTCGTGCCCATTCTAATTTTCAAGTTTGTTAATTATTTTTTATCTTTGCATCACCAACCTTTTACCTTTTACTTTTTATCTTTTACCTAAACAAATGGATTTAAGCAACTACCGAAAAACGTACAACAAGCGTGCTCTTTTAGAAAACGATGCTCCTGAGAATCCTATGCAGCTCTTTCAAACCTGGTTCTACGAAGCCGATGAGAGCAACAGTGTAGACGAAGCTAATGCAATGTCAGTAAGTACCATAGGGCTCGATGGTTACCCAAAGACCCGCGTAGTACTCCTCAAACAGTACACTTACGAAGGCTTTATTTTCTACACCAATTACAACAGCGAAAAAGGGAAAGCCATTCTCGCCAATCCTCACTTGTGTTTATCTTTCTTCTGGCCATCTCTCGAAAGGCAAATCATCATCAAAGGTATTGCTGAAAAAGTCCCTGCTAATACCTCCGACGGTTATTTTGAGTCACGCCCTTTGGGTAGTCAGTTAGGGGCAATAGTATCGCCACAAAGCCAAGTAATCCCTTCAAGAGAATACCTCGAAGAGCACCTGCACGCATTAGAAAAACAATACGAAGGCAAAGAAGTACCCCGTCCTGAGCATTGGGGAGGTTTCTTAGTCCGACCACAAAGCCTTGAATTTTGGCAAGGACGCCCTAATCGTCTACACGACCGTCTGCGTTACACCCTTACTCAAGACTACGATTGGAAATTAGAGCGATTAGCACCGTGAAAGAGTCGCACACTTTGCCAAAGTTTCAAATTTTGGCAAAGTTGAATTGTCAATTTTATGGATATTCTCTCCGCTGATGTGAGTTTGTAGCTCGTTCCATAATAATACAATATAAATCCTATGATAGAGAAAGATTACCTCAAACGGCAAATAGACCTTTTCTTTGAAGAGCTCACCGCACTATTGAGCAAAAAGCCCGCAAAAGAAGAGCAACTCAAATATTTGGACTACTTAGCCGAAAAATATACTCCACACACACTTACTTATTTCATCAATACTCCTACAGATACAATACTTTTAGCCTATAAAAATAGTGAAGATACCTTAGAAATCATCTCAGAACTATTGTTTTTTTTCGATGATAAAGCTACCCTCCAGAAAACCGCTGATATTATAAAATACCTCAATCGTAGCAGCAAAGAATATTCTTTCAGAAGAAATACTCATTTACAAGAACTCATACATAAGTTACAATAACCTTTGGTTAATTTACTAATTTGTAACTATTTCTTATTTTTCACATTGGAAAAAACATTGTTGTACGATGTGATATTTTATTGTATTTGCTTAATAAATAACTATTTGCGTTAATAATAGCAAAAGAGGATAAAAAATATTTTCACTTTCCTGCACGTAAATAGAAATAAAAATATTACCTTTGTAGCTCAAAAAAACTTTTTGATAAAAACCAATGACAGTAGAAGTAAAAAAAGAAGGTAAATTTTCATACATCGAAAAAGGTGAGGGCACACCTATCATTATCTTACACGGCTTGATGGGGGGGCTTAGTAACTTTGAAGAAGTAGTTTCTTTTTTTTCCAGCAAATATAAAGTGGTAGTCCCCGAACTGCCTCTCTTCTCTATGCCTTTGCTCACAACTTCAGTGAAAACATTGGCTAAATATATACAGAAATTCATCAAACACAAGAAGTTTGAAAAAGTAATCCTGCTTGGCAATTCACTTGGTGGACACGTAGGTTTGCTCTATGCTAAAATGCACCCTAAAAACGTACTCGGATTAGTGCTTACAGGTAGTTCTGGGCTATACGAAAAAGCAATGAGCGATGGCTATCCACGTCGTGGTGATTACGATTTCATCAAAAAGAAATGCGAAGAAGTGTTCTACGACCCCGCTGTAGCTACTAAAGAAATTGTAGATGAGGTATTTGCTAATATCTCCGACCGTTCTAAACTTATCAAAACTTTGGCACTTGCCAAAAGTGCTATCCGCAACAATATGGCAAAAGATTTGCCTAAAATGGAGACCCCTACTTGCCTCATCTGGGGTAAGAATGACAATGTAACCCCTCCTAAAGTCGCTGAAGAATTCTACGAACTATTGCCTAATTCCGAACTGCATTGGATAGACAAATGTGGTCACGCCCCAATGATGGAGCACCCTCAACAGTTCAACGAGATTTTAAATAAGTGGCTTGAAAATAGATAGGAGGTAAGATGATAAAAAAAGCTGAATTTGTGATGAGTAACTCTCAGGTGAGTAAGTGCCCCAAGGAAAACTTACCTGAATATGCTTTTATAGGGCGTTCCAATGTAGGGAAATCGTCGCTTATAAATATGCTTACCAATCACAAGAATTTGGCTAAAACTTCAGGTCGCCCTGGGAAAACCCAACTCATCAATCACTTCAAAATAGACAATAGTTGGTTTTTAGTAGACCTCCCTGGTTATGGGTATGCAAGAGTGTCCAAAGAAACTAAAAAGGTATTTCAGCAATTTATTACTAAATATTTTGAGGAGCGACAGCAATTGGTATGCGCATTTGTATTAGTAGATGTGCGCCACGAGCCCCAGAAGATAGATGTAGAGTTTATGCAATGGTTAGGCGAACACGGCATTCCGTTTGCTGTTGTCTTCACCAAAGCCGATAAACTCAAACCTTTGGTAATTGAACGCAATATAGCTGCTTATCAACAAGTACTCCTCGAAACTTGGGAAGAATTTCCACCTTATTTCGTCACTTCAGCCGAAAACAAAACCGGCAAAGAAGAACTAACCCATTACATCGAACAAATCAATAAATCAATTGATAATTGACAATTGTCAATTATCAATTATCAATTGTTAAAATACTTCTGATATTACTTTCACTATATTATCCGATTTTCCCATTGAATAGTAGTGCAAAACAGGTACCCCAGCGGCTTTGAGCTCTTTGCTCTGCTGAATTGCCCACTCTATACCCACTTGTTTAACCTCGTTGTTGTTCTTGCAGGCTTCTACTGCTTTGATGAGCTCTTCGGGGAAGTCTATTTTAAAGGCTTGTGAAAGCAGGTTGAGGTGCTTTTTAATAGCAATAGGTTTAATCCCTGGTATGATAGGTACATTGATGCCTGCTTCTTTGGCTTTCTCTACAAACTCAAAATACTTCTGATTGTCGAAAAACATTTGTGTTACTACATAGTCGGCACCGGCATCAACCTTTTCTTTCAGGCGCGCCAAGTCCGAGGTGAGCGAGGGGGCTTCAATGTGTTTTTCAGGATACCCTGCTACCCCTATACAGAAATTAGCCTTATGGTCGGCAGCAATACCGTTGAGGTAAATCCCCTTGTTCAAATTACTGATTTGAGTAACGAGTTCGGTAGCGTAAGTATGTCCGCCCTCAGTAGGCTGAAAGTAGCGTTGTTCTTTCATCGCATCGCCGCGCAAAGCCATTACGTTGTCAATACCCAAGTAGAGGCAATCTACCAAAAGGTACTCAGTTTCTTCTTTTGAAAAACCACCGCAAAGCACGTGAGGTACTGTATCTACCTTGTATTTATGCTGAATAGCCGCGCAAATACCCACGGTACCAGGGCGCATACGGGTTACTTTTTTTTCCAATAGCCCATTGGGGTGTTCAATGTAATAATACTCCTCGCGTGAGGTAGTTACATCTATAAACGGAGGATTGAACTCCATTAGGGGGGCTATGTTTCGGTATAGCTCTTCAATATTATTTCCCTTTTTAGGAGGTACTACTTCAAAGGAGAAGAGCGTTTTTCCTTTGGCATTCTTAATATGGTCTGTTATTTTCATATTTTCCTTTAAATTCTTCTTTTGCTATCAGTGTATATTGTTTCACAAAGTCTGTTTTGTGAGCGGTATAAGCATCTCGGTCGTGCTCAAAAAGCTTCCAAAGAGACAATTTAAGTGTTTCATAGTCTTTGGCTACCGATGGGTGTGCTTGTAGTTCATCGCGAAAATAGAGTTCATCATTATCGCCTTCATAACGCAAGTGCAAGTGAAATACACGTTCTGCAAACCCATTAATAGTATAGCCTTTATTAAAAGAAATCCTATCGTTTGCTTCATTCATACATAGATAACCTGATTGTAAAATGACTTCTTTTAGCTTCTGAAATGAACTGTCTCTCTTCACTTCTAATAACATATCTACAATAGGTTTGGCTTGTATCCCTTCCACAGCAGTACTACCTATATGGCTTAGCCGTACCACTTCGTTAGAGGGTAATTGTTTTAAAAGGAAACTGCGTTCTTCCTCATACCATTCTTTCCACAACGGGTTGTGCTGCGTAAGATTGATAGGGAACAGTTGCCACAATTCCTGCAACGACATTTGTAACAAAGGATTTTCTTCTTGATTCATAGTCCTAACCCCTAAAACCTACTTTTCTCTGCTAATCTTAAAATATCGCCAAATACCCCACGTGCAGTTACCGAAGCGCCTGCTCCTGCTCCTTGTATCACGATAGGGTTATCGCCGTAAGATTCGGTGTAAATTTCAAAAATAGAATCGGCACCTTTTACCTGACCAAGGGCACTGTTGCGCGGAACTGATACGAGCGATACGTCTAACTGTACCGTTTCGGTAGAAGCTAAGTCGCCGTGAAGGTCGCCTACATAACGCAGTACGTGGTCGGGGGCTTGGGCTTCTTTGATTTGCTGATAAGGCGCATTGAACTCGTCTAAACGTTGCAAAAAGTCTTCCACAGAGCCTTCTCTTAAATGTTCGGGGATAAGGTTTTGTATCTTCACATCGCTGAACTCATTGCCTAAATCGAGTTCGCGGGCTAAAATGAGCAGTTTGCGACCTACATCATTACCACAAAGGTCTTCACGAGGGTCGGGTTCCGTATAACCACTGTTGATAGCGTGCTGGAGCACCTCGCTAAACGGCTTGTTTTCTGCTGAAAAGGTGTTGAACAGATAGCTGAGCGTTCCTGAGAAAATTCCCTTGATACGGGTGATGTTCTCGCCCGAATGGTGCAAGAGGCGAATAGTGTCTATCAGTGGTAAGCCTGCCCCCACATTGGTTTCGTAGAGATAAGTTTTTTGGTGTTGTTTGAGAGTTTTACGTAGCTCTTGGTAAAAGTCAAACGAAATAGTATTCGCTATTTTATTAGCTGAAACCAAGTCGTAACCGCTCTTGATAAGTGGAATATAGTTGTCTACAAAGGTTTTGCTGGCGGTTACATCTACGGCGATAAGGTTCTCCAAGTGATGTTTATCTACAAAGGCTTGCAAAGTGTCGAAACTATAAAGCACAGCTTCTTTATCGAAGGCAGAGCGCCAATGACTGCCAATTCCTTTTGCATTGGTGAGCAGTTGTTGTGAATTAGCAATCGCAACGATGCGCAAACTGATATTCTTGCGGTGGAGTATATTGTCGTGTGCGGCAATCACTTGGTCGATGAGGGTAGCCCCTACGGTACCTTTACCAAAGATTACCAAATTGATACGGCGTGAAACCCCAAAGATTTCACCGTGGATTACGTTCAATGCCTTGTGGAGTTTTTCGGTTTTGAGTACCAAACTCACGTTTCTACCTGTAACGGCATTATTGATGAGCAAAGGAACGATTTGGTTGCGTATCAGTGCGTTATAAGGGTGGTGGAAGGTAGCAAGCGGTTGCCCTACGATAGAAATTACGGCTACATCTTCTACGATACTCACACTGCTCACATCATTGGTGTAGAAATCGTGTGAGAATTCCTCGTCTATAGCAGCTTTAGCAAGTTTAGCATCTTTAGAAGCTACTACCAAACCTACCCCGCGCTCCGATGAACCTTGTGAGATGATACTCACACTGATACCTTTTTGTGCGAGGGCTTTAAAAATGCGCGCATCTACGCCCACTTTGCCCAAGAGTCCGCGACCTTCCATCACGATAAGGGCATTGTCTTTAATTACTGAAATAGATTTGATGCCCTCTTGCACGCTTTCTTGGTGAATGAGCGTGCCGGCGTCTTCACTGTTAAAAGTGTTTTTGATACGCAACGGAATGCCTTTTTCAATGAGTGGGATAATAGTTTTGGCGTGGAGTATAGAAGCTCCAAAGTTAGCCAATTCATTGGCTTCTTCGTAAGAAAGATGACGTATAATTTTGGCTTCGGGTACTAACTCAGGATTGGCAGTGAAGATACCATCGACGTGGGTGTAGTTTTGCAGTTCGGAAGCGTTGAGGTAGTTAGCCAAAAGTGCTGCCGAATAGTTGCTGCCATTGCGCCCCAAGGTAGTAGTGTCGCCTTTTTCGGTGGAAGCGATAAAGCCCGTAACCACTGCCACACAATTAGGAGGAATGGTTGCAAAGCGGTCGCGAGTGAGTTTTTCGGATATTGAGTTGATGATTTGCGCATTGCCTACCACAGCATCGGTTTTGAAGATTTCACGGCTATCCACAAAAGTACTTTCCAAGCCTTTTTGCTGAAGTAGTGCTACCACAAGCTTAGCCGACATCAGTTCACCTTGTGCCAATACCAAATCTTTGGTCTTAGGGCTGTAGTCTTTCAGTAGCGAAACGCCTTCAAGGAGCTTTTCGAGCAACTGAAATTCGGGCTCAAACGATACACTATCGTTATACTGCTGTTCGTCTTTCAGCTGTTGAAAGTCGGCAGTATAATCCTCGCCTTTACTCGCTTTTTCGAGCAAAGCCTCTAATTCGTCGGTAGTGTTGCCTCGCGCTGAAACTACTACTGATATAGGTTCAGTTTTAGCAAGCCCAGCAATGATACTGAGTACCTTTTCAATGCCGTCATTGGCAAGTGATTTTCCACCAAATTTTAATATCTTCATTTGTTTACTTTTTATCTTCTACTTTCTTGAAAGTAATTTCTCCTTTTTTATCATTACGCACCACAAACTCATCTCCTCTAAGTTTTACAATTTTAAAACGACTTACCTCATCTTTAATAGCATTTCCTATATCAAAAAAGCTCATCGGAGTTTTAGTGAGGTAAAATTCTAAATCATAGCATAAATTAAGGTCTATAGATTCCACTTTATACATAGATTCGTGATTATAGGTGAGTAATAAAGCACACTTTTCATTCGTCTTAGGTACTTTTATAATCAATTTCCCATTTTCGTCAGTATCCCCTCCTGTAGGCGCTCCTTCTTTAAACAGAGAAACATCTACATTCGGTAAAGGCTTCTTTTCTAAATCGTATACTGTTAAGTTTAAAGTGATGTAATCTTTATAATTAGTATAAGGTTCAGCAATATAATATCCAGGGTATTTTACCTCTGTTAAATCGTAATTTAATACTAAAGAATCCTTCGTGAGGGTGTAATGACCTTTGCCATAATGAACAATTCCTAACTCACCTTCCTCAGCATAATCAAAAATGCCATTGCTATAAAACGTGTAGGTATCAGTAGCACAACACTCTATGTGTATTTCTTTCTCCTTTATATAATACTTACCTTCTATTTTTCTCTGCGCAAAAGTAAACGCATATGCACTTATAAAAAATAGCAATAATAAGAGGAGTTCTTTATTTGCATTTTGAGCTCCGTTGCTTTTAGCTATAATATTGAGCCCATTATCCATCAATAATTTATCATCAATCATTAATTAAACACTTTCTTTAAATACTGTTCTAACTGTTTGTGTTCTATCAGGAAAGCATCGTGACCGTGTACGGAGTGGATTTCGTAATAATCTACGGGTTTTCCCATTTCGCGCAGTTCAGTTACGGTATCGCGGTTCTCTTGAGGAACGAAATACAAATCGGAATCAGTGCTTACAATGGTGATGTGTGCGGTGATAGGCGCTACAGCCTCGGCAAAACTACCGCGTTCTTTTGAAATATCTATCGTTTTTACCAATTGGTTCATCAGTTTGTAGGCGGAGAGTGAAAAGCGTTTGTGTAGCTTGTCGCCGTGGTGTAAGAGCCACGTTTCTACATTGTACAACTGCAACGGAATGTTAGTAGTGCGCTCAAACTTCAGTTTCAACGATTGAGGTGTGCGGTAACACAACATCGCGTGGAGACGTGCATCGTGCAAGGGGTGTGTAGAGTTTTTGAGTATCTGCTCTTGCAAGAGGCAGTTACCAATAATCCAGTCAGTTGCTTTCCAATCGGCAGCTACAATTACGAGTTCTTTGAAAAGGGTAGGGGCGAGGGCAGCCATTTCCCAAGCAATACCGCCGCCTAACGAGCACCCTACGAGGGCAAACACTTCATTGAGACCTAAATGCTCAGTGAGCCCTTTGTTGAAAATGCGCGCTACATCTATACCCGCCCAATGCTCATAGTTAGGAATCATATCTTCTTCGCGTGCTCCAAAACCATTGCCAGGGATATTAAAAGCCACTACTGTGTATTTAAGGGTATCTATCAACTTCCCTTCACCAATAGCTTCTTTCCACCAACCGTTTTCACCCGTTACTTGTGAATTACCTGTAAAAGCGTGATTCACCACTACCACCGGAGCTGTGCCTAAGGCTTTTCCAAACACTTGATAATACACCCTAAGAGCGGGAATACGCACCCCACAAGAGGTAACGAAATCAGTAAGAGGGTAATGTAGAATATCGGACATAAAGGCGTTGCGAAATAGTTTATATGAAAAGCATTTAGATATATTTAGAATTATTTTCTTTTTCAGATACTCTAATCGGAAAATAATTCTGTGTTAAAACGCTATTATTTTTATATTGATTTTGAAAGGCGCAAAAGTAAAAATAATTTTCTAAATAGACAAATAGTTTTTATTACATTTATTTTAATCATTCAGAAAGGCAAGGGAATTAGCAAATGAGGTAAATGCCAATAATGCTAGAAATACCAGAAATGTCAATAATACCACTAATAATCAACTTTGGCAAAGTTTGAGATGAAAAAGCGATGTGTTAGGAGGGGTTGGAGGATTCGGAAGGAAACGAAAGATTTCAGAAGAGAGTTGGGAGGTTTTTTGGTGAAAAAAGGGTGTAAGATGGG
>NZ_KB291185.1:50312-50670 GCF_000318255.2 Capnocytophaga sp. oral taxon 380 str. F0488 | reverse complement strand
GATTGGTATAGAAAGGGTATATAAGTAATTGACTTATAACACGATACAACAGTACTAAAAATGTTAAAATCGGGGTTTCGAGACGAAAGGAAGAGGAAGAGGTACTAGGCCTTAGGGCATAGGCACTAGGAGGGAGTGTAATACAAACCTTCCCCTTTACACATACTTAGTTGTCGCTGGCTACCTTCAAGAGGGAAACTGTGGCGAGTTATTTATTCGGTAAGCCCCCGAACCCCCCGAAGGGGGACAAGCTGGAAAAGGTGACAAACATCTCCCTAGCCTCTTCAAAAGGGGAGTGTAGGAACGGAAAGAGAATGGGCGGATTGGGAAATTAGAGAATTAGAAAATTTGGAAATTA